>JARIHM010000133.1 GCA_029288275.1 Candidatus Saccharimonadota bacterium
AGTGGCCGATATTTTTCGTCGGCCGGATCTGCAACGCCCGTCTGGCGCTGACGCGGTTACTCCTAGCCAGCTCCTGGAGCGCGTTGCTTGTCAGCGCGGGCTGGTAGTGGCTGACCTCGGTGCGGCCTTTCGGCCGCCGTGGAACGGCAAGCTGGCCGCGGATCTATTTCACCCCAATGATCGTGGCTATACTGCCATCGCGAAAGAATTTGTCAAAACCCTGGAAACGCTACACTAGTACTCGTTTTGGCTAGCTTCGTACCGCGGGTTCGGTATTTATATTATGCTTATGCTATGACAAGAAGACTATGGCACGCTCTGCAAGGGGGTATCATTATCCTGATGCTTAGCGTGCCGGTTGCGGCTTGGGCTCATCCCTTTCAATATGGAGTGGTAAAAACCCGCTTGGTAGCTGACCAAAATCGGCTTCAGATGCAGAGTCAAATCTCGCCCCGCCTACCAGTAGCGGCTAGCAACTTAGCCGCCTACTTGGACGCCCAGTTTGTAGTGCGGCAGCAGGGGCGCAGCTGCAATTTGGTGCTTGATGCGCTCACTACGCCTGGTCCTACGCAAACCGATTTCACCGCCACCATCACTTGCCCGCAACCCATCCGCACGCTTACCGAGCTAACGATCCATAGCGGCATTTTTACTGATACCTTTACTACCTTTGATCATTTTGTGACTGTGCAGGTCGACGGCCAGTCGCATCAACTGGTATTTGACCAAACGCACGCCGACTATCCCGCCATTACCCGCGCGCTCACGCCGCAACAATGGGGCGCTCAGCTCTATGTAATAGTGAGCCAATTTGTCTGGCTCGGCGTGCTGCATATTTTAACTGGTTACGATCACATTTTATTCTTGCTCTCGCTTGTGCTATTGGCGCGGTCGCTCAGACAGGTGCTTATTTTGGTGACGGCCTTTACGCTGGCTCATTCCGTTACACTCACCCTGGCTGGCTTACACATCATTACGCTTTCGCCGCGTGTAGTGGAGCCGCTCATTGCGCTCTCGATTGTCTATGTAGCGGCGCGCAATATCTGGCAGCTGCGCCATCATGCCGAAGCCGATCCGCGCAGCGGTGACCGTTGGCTAGTGGCGGCTGGTTTTGGTTTGGTGCATGGCTTGGGCTTTGCCGGCGCCCTCACCGACGCCGGTGTACCGGCTAATTTCTTTGTACCCGCGCTCGTTTCCTTCAACGTAGGCATTGAGGGTGGCCAGCTGATCATCCTCCTGGCCGTATTGCCGGTACTCGCGTTCATCAAGCGTTGGCGCTCGTGGCGGCCGGTGTTTATGAGCAGCTCAGCGGTGATCGCCGGCTTAGCAGCTATCTGGTGCATCGGCCGGATCTTTAACCTTCCCCTCGGCTAGCCTTGAGCTCGCCGCGCCGCCTCTTGCTCCAGAGCGCTCCAGGTGGCGTACATGTCGCGGCGAATTAGGCGGCCAAAGTAGAGCCAGAACAGCGGTACCAGCGGCCCGGTCACGGTTACGCGGCGGGTACAGCGAATGCGACCGTCTTCCAGCGGCTCGTACACGCTCTCGCCGGCAATCTTGCCGCCTGGCATTGGGCTCTCTGAAGCCCATAGTCGTGGTGATTCCACCTTGGTGAGTGTCCAGTTGGCGGCCGGCCCGCCCTTGGGCTTGCTCCAACCTTTGGTGCCGGCCACAAACGGTCCATCCAGCTGTGCTCCCTCCTCGTGCGGGTCCCAGCTGGGCCAGCTAGCTACGTCGCTGAGCGCTGCCCATACGGCATTGATGTCGCCCTTAATAGTAGTCTCGGCGGTGATAGTGTAGGCCATCATGAATCCTTGATTATCGTTTACTGAAGGTTCGTTTGGGAATATTGCCCGTCTCGTAAGCCCACACATGCAGGAGCACCACCACCCACATGCGGTAGGGCCGCCAACGGCTCGCAATCTCCTCAATCTGATCCCGAGTGGGCAGCTGCGGCAGATGGTAGGCTTGCTGGATGGCGTAGTAGGTGATGTCGTCATGAGTAAAACTGTCGGCCACCCCAGCACCGCGGTGCAGAATACCCTGGGAGAAGAACGGCCCAATCCCGGGCAGCGTCTCGAGCTGGCGCAGTGCTTCGTCCTCGGGCAAGCCTTGCAAATAGTGACGGTCCAGTAGACCGTCGAGTGCTGCTTGGGCTACGGCATGCAGGCGGGCGATCTTGGTTTCATTCACGCCCTTGATCTCGTTGACAGTAAGCAACTTTTGCGGCTCGGGAAAGGCATGAAACGTTTCTCCTTCTACCTTGATGGCCTCGCCAAACTGTTCACTCATCTGGGCACGAATGGCCCGGGCCTGTCGCACCGTAATACGATGGCCCAAAATAAGCGCCGCCGCAGCCTCATAGGGCGAATGAAACTTAGTAGGCCGCATAGCGTGGTATTTGGCTTGTAGTTCACCTACAAAAGCGTCGCGCTGACCCACTATCGGCCACCCGCGGCCATCCTCGTCGGCCGACATAGCCGCCAGCGCCTGATCCCGCGCGGCTTCATGGTCGACTGAGCCATATACCGTAATATCTAGCGCTCCATTGGCCTGCTGCCGCAGTGTTACGGCTGCCGAGCCGCGCCAGCCTTCAATCGGAAAGGCCATCACAATAGTATTGCGGTCAGTTGCGAGGGTGGGCCAGCCATTAAAGTATTGATTCTGGTAGAGCAGATCAAACGGCCCCTGAGGCATAAACGTAAATGAGTTCATCACGATTCCTTCACTAATAGTTGCAGTGCTGGCCCGAGCGGCAGCTGCCTAGCTGGGGCAAAGAACATGTCATTCCAGGCACGGGCATCGCTGCTGCTGGCTTTGGCCAGTGCTAGCCCGGTCGGAGTCAAGGAGAGCACGTAAGCACGCGCGTCCTCAGGATGAACATGGCGCTCCAGGAGCCGGCGCATCACCAGCTTGCGGGTTACCTGCGAGGCTACATTCAGATCCATGGCGGTGTGAGCAGCTGCTTGTTTTTGGGTGGGTAACTCGTTGTGCCGGGCCTGCTGGCGATAGACCGACATGAGCATAAAGAACTGAGGCGGAGTTAGACCATGGGGCTGCAGCACATGCGCCAGGCCGAGGCGCCATTCATGCGCACTTTGGGCCAGGAGGTAGCCCAGGTTTAGATCCGGCGCTACGGCAGGAATTTCTGGTGCGGCCATGAAGACTCCTTATTAGTATGTACACATACTATATTGATACATATAAAATGTCAAATGGTCGTTATCTAGGTAGTTTTCGGGGGAGGCGAGAACGATTTAACGAGGAGCCGCGTGAGTGTTTCGAGCTCGGCCGCGGTCAGGTTCTCTAGCGGCTTTTGCTGCATCTCAGCTAGCTCGCGCATAATGGCGGCTCGCAGCTCCAGGCCTTTAGTGGTCAAGCGAATGATCTTGGCCCGGCGGTCAGTGGGACACTCGTGTCGTTCCATGAGTTCCAGCGTCACCAGCCGGTCCACAATGCCCGTAACATACGAAGGGTCGCAGTTGAGTAGCGGTGCTAGGCCATTCATGGGTAGCTCCTGATCCTTTTCCAGAAGGCAGAGCGTCAAGAACTGCACGATAGTGAGATCGTGCAGTTCGGCCTGTTTCATCAGCACGTGCTTAGCGGGAAGCGACGCGCGAATCAGGAGCCAAGCCAGATTTTGGTTCATTTGCTCATTCATGGCCCGTATTATACGCTCATTTTTGTTGAAATGCAAAGTAGTTGACAATATAAACTATTTATAATTACAATCATTGAGGTTCATAACTAAAAAATGAAAAGGAGCCTTATGAAACAAGCCTCAAAATGGTTGATCTTTACGCTCTTGGCTGTGGCTCAATTTATGGTGGTGCTCGATGTGGCCATTGTAAATGTGGCTCTGCCAAGCATCAGCCAGGCGCTGGGTTTTAGTCCTGCCACGCTGCAGTGGGTGGTAACAGCCTATGCGCTAGCCTTCGGCGGCTTTTTACTGCTGGGTGGCCGTGCCGCTGACTTGTTCGGCCGCAAGCGTGTCCTCCAGATTGGTATGGCCGGTTTTACGTTGTTCTCGCTGCTCATCGGCCTGGCTTCATCGGCCTCGGCGCTGATTATACTGCGGGCTTTGCAGGGATTGGCCGCGGCGCTCATGTCGCCGGCCGCGTTGTCGCTGGTGCTTACCGTCTTTCGTGAGAACGATGAGCGCAACCGCGCGCTTGGCCTATGGACGATCGTGGCCACGGGTGGTGCGGCCGTAGGCCTGCTGCTGGGCGGTGTGCTGTCGCAATATCTAGGCTGGCGCTGGAACTTCTTTGTGAACGTGCCGGTGGGCGTGATTGTGTCGCTCGGAATCTGGCGGCTAGTGCCGGCCCACGCCGGCGAAGCGCGCCAACGCAGCCTTGACCTGCCCGGAGCAATCCTGGTAACGGCGGGCCTGATCGCCTTTGTGTACGGTCTGAGCCAGGCGCCCGTTTGGGGCTGGCTGAGCGGAGCTACCCTTGGCACGTTAGCCGGTGCGCTGGCGCTGTTGGTAGCCTTTGTATGGAACGAGGCGCGGGCTAAGCACCCGCTCATGCCGCTGTCGATCTTTAAGATTCGTAACGTCACTGGTGCTAACCTGCTCATGGCGCCGGTTACGGCTAGCATGATGGGCATGTTCTTCCTCACGTCCCTATATATGTCGGCTGTGCTACATTACTCGCCGGTGGTGACGGGCCTGAGCTACCTACCGTTTCCGGTGATTCTGGCGGTGGTGTCCAATCGTGTCTCCAAGCTGGTGGGCAAGTATGGCTACAAGCGGTTCATCGTGGCCGGCCCCATCTTCATTGCTCTGGGACTGGCTTGGTTGAGCCGGATTCCGGTACACGGCCATTACTGGGGTGACCTGCTGCCCACGCTCATTCTCATGCCGATTGGCGTAGGCCTGATGATGATGCCCGTGATGGCTTCGGCCACCGCTGGTGTGCCGGCAGGTGAGGCTGGCCTGGCGGCCGGGCTTATTAACACGGCTCAGCAAATGGGCGGCGCCCTGGGGCTAGCCATCCTGAGCGGCGTGGCAGCTTCGGTTACGGCAGCGGCCACAACCACGCCACTCGTAGCGTTGGTGCACGGCTATCACGTGGCCTATGCGGCGGCGGTAATCTTTATGGCCTTGGCGCTGGTGTTAGGGCTCACGATTATCCGCGAGCCGCGCCGGCAGCAAGCCGGGGGAGCAGCGCTGGAAACGGCGGCAGCGAGCCACTAATCGCGCGATTCGCCTACAAAAGCCCGGGCTACGGTCTGGGCTTTTTTGGTGATTGGAATTCACGTTATTTTAAGACAAAAAATGAGAGGAGCGGTGGCCGGCGGTGGGATAGCTACAGCCTTACGGTCTACCGACCTACTCTCCTCAAAAACAAGCTACGTTTGAAGCATTGGGATAGGTATGAGCATGTATAATCTAGATCATGAAATTACTCCTGACCGGACTGCCTGGCACCGGTAAAACTACTCTTCTGCAAACGCTTATTCCGCTTCTCGAAGATCCTTTTTGGGTATTGTGCCGGGAGATCAGGAATGCGGCCGGCCAAAGGGTCGGCTTTGAGGTGGAGGCCTCGACTGGCTCACAAGGATTATTGGCCCATAAGCAGGATATCCAGTCGACGGCAGTCATTGGCGACTACCGTGTAGATCTAGGTGCCATCGATGCGTTGCTCAGTGACCCCATCGCGGATGCCATGCAGGCGCATACATTCTTGCTGATCGATGAGATCGGCCGGATGCAAATGCTATCGGATGCATTTACTCGTACCATTCGGCAGCTCTGCGTCGGCGAATACGATTTTATTGCTACCATCAGATACGGCGATGACTGGACGCGCGAGTTTACCGATCAACCAGACATCATTACGCTGGTATTGTCGCCCGAGAACCGCGACCAAGCCGAGGCGGCTGTCAGGGCTATGCTTGAGACCCGAACCAAATTCTCAGCGTTGACGAACGAGCAAAAGCAAGTGCTTCTTAAGATGGCCAAAGCATACGGCCAGAACGGACAGACAACGCAGCTCCGGAAACTGTATCGGAATGCAGTTCGTTATGTGGTCGACAATAGGGTAAAGCAGCTGAGCGAACAGGAATTACGGGTGGCTGGCAATCACGGCAATCATGAGGTGCGACGAAGTGCCGGCACGTGGATTTGTGATTGTGACTTATTTAATGGGCGTAATGAGTTTGCCGGCGAGGCAGGGGAATGCTCCCATATTCAAGCTGTGCGACTATCCCAGCAGCTAAGTGAGAAATAGCGCGGAGCCAAGGATATATGAGATACTAGCGACCATGAAGCAGCCTGAACATCTCGACATCGAGCGCTTAGTAAAGGACATAATTCTGCCTTTTTGTCACATCAAACGAGACGTAAGGCTGCCAAGCGGCGAGCGGCGCTTTGAGAATGATGCGGAACACTCGTGGTCGCTCGCACTTCTGGCTGGTTGTCTGGCGCCGCTGGTGGACGATCAGCTGGATGTTGGACGGGTCTGTCAGATCGCTACGGCTCATGATGTCGTAGAGGTTTTTGCTGGCGATACGCCGGTATTCTCGGATAACGCGTCGCTGGCTAGTAAAGCTGATCGTGAACATCAGGCGCTTAGGAGAATTAAGCAGGATTTTGGGCATTTTCCTTGGCTGACTGAGATGATTGACGAATACAAAACTTTGAGCTCGAATGAAGCCAAATTTGTGTACGCGCTGGACAAGTACATTGCGGTGCTTTTTGACTACCTGGATAAAGGTGAGTATCTGCGAGAGATCAAGATGACCCATAAGCAATATACAGTTAGCTTACTAACGCATCGCGAGAAGGCTCAGGCACACTCGAGCGTGGGCGCTTACTATGATCAGGTTCGTGAGTTGCTGGATGGGCATCCGGAGTATTTTCACTCTAAAGGGTAGTTTTCAATCAAAAAAAAGCCCAGCTCCAAGCCGGGCTTTTTTGATTGAGGCGATGTTATGCTCCCTCGTTATGCTCCCTCGCCGCCCCCGCGAATGTGCCGCGGCAAGAAGAAACTCAAGCCAAGGATGGCCGCTAGCAGCACCATCACATACCAGATACTCTGGTGGAGCGCGGTAATGAAGTTGTTAGCGTTGGCCTGCTTGCCGGCCGTCATGAGTGCCTTGCCAATGATGTCGCTGCCAGGCTGGGTCGGCATGGTTTGGGCTGTCTGGCAGCTGGCTGGCACCACTGACGAATCCTTCTCGTTGATGCGGTCATTAAAGCAGGCGCGGAGGCTGGTGGCCATCTGGTCTTGGACCCCAGCTGGTACGTGGGCGGCCGTAAGATCATGCTTAAGCTGTGGCATAACTTGGTCGATGCTGTGATTCGCTTGGCTCG
This sequence comes from Candidatus Saccharimonadota bacterium, assembly GCA_029288275.1. GTDB lineage: Bacteria > Patescibacteriota > Saccharimonadia > UBA4664 > UBA4664 > JARIHM01. The sequence continues at coordinate 7,319 of JARIHM010000133.1, forward strand.
TGAGCTGGCCAAAGAACACCACGCCGATGATAGCTACGCCAATGGCGCCGCCCACCTGCTGAATAGCATTGAGAATGCCCGAGGCGGCACCGGCGTGGGCTACGTCCACGTCATTGAGTACTACGGCAAACAGCGGCGCCATCACCAGACCCATACCCGCGCCGGTAGCTAGCAATTCGAGCGCAAAGTCCCAGCCACTGGCGTTCAGGCCGAAGTGGGTAATGGCCCAGGTAAGTGATAATAGACCGGCGGCCATGAGCAGGGCACCAAACGTCAGCAAGTAACGACCTAGCTTGGGGATGAGCTTCTGGCCTAGCACGGCGATACTTACACTAATGCCAATGGCGGTCGGAATGCCGGTGAGCGCGGCCTTGAGCACATCAAAGCCTAGCCCCGCCTGGAGCACCAGTGTGAAGATGAAGAAGAAGCCAATCATAGTCATCTCAAACAGCACGTTCACAAACAGGCCGAGCGTAAACGACGGTACGCGGAATAGCGATAGCACTACGAGCGGCGAGCCGACAGTCCGGTTCCGGCGGCGTTCATACCATAGGAAGGCGGCTAGTACCGGCAACATGGCGGCCATCATGATGAAGGTCCAGAGTGGCCAGCCAAGGTCGCGACCTTGTACGAGTGGGAACACCACCAGTAGCATACCGAGCATTACGAGCAGCGTGCCGATCCAGTCGAGCTTGAGCGGGTGTGGTGACTTGCCCTTTGGTAGCGCGTAGCCGCCGGCGATAAGCGCAAACAGGCCGATGGGGATATTCACCAGGAAGATCGGGCGCCAATCGAGGCCAAATAGATTAGCCTTAATGAGCATGCCGCCCAAGATGGGACCGGCCGAGGCGGCCAGGCCGCCCAGCGCACCAAAGATACCCGAGATACTGGCCCGCTCCTCTGGTTTGTACATTACCTGCATGAGCGACATGACCTGCGGTACCATGAGGGCTGCGGCGGCGCCTTGAAGCAGGCGGGCGGCCACCAAGACGGTTGGGTCCCAGGCTAACCCGCTCAGGAGCGAGGCAAAGGTAAAACCGGTTACGCCGAACATAAAGACCTTCTTATAGCCAAAAACGTCACCCATGCGGCCGCCGGTAATGAGTAGCAGCGCAAAGGCTAGGAGGTAGCCGCTGACCAGCCACTGGATGGTGGCGTAGCTCGCGCCCAAGTTGGCTTGAATCGAGGGAATGGCAATGTTGACAATGGTGGAATCGAGCAGGTCCATCACGAAGGCCAGTGCCACGATCACCAGCGCGATCGTGCGGCGCCGGCTAGAGAAGGCCTGGGATTGCTCCTGAGCAGACAGATGAGAAGTTGCCATAGGGCAGAGTACCTTGTATAGTAAGTATAGATGCTTAGGTTTATAAGTATCTTTGATACTAAGATAGTTGGGAGGACCTGTCAATGGCGGCCACACGAGCGGCCCGAGTGCGCGAACTCCTCGAAGCCTTTGAGCGCAACGGCAACCTTATGATCTTATTTACCAATGCTTTGGCCCAACGAGTAGGACTGAGTGCAACTGAGTTTGAGTGCCTGAGCTTATTGCGCCAAGGGCCGCTCACGGCCGGCCGGTTAGCTGAATTATGCGGCCTGACAACCGGTGCCATGACGGGATTGATTGACCGGTTGGAGCGGGCTGGCTTTGCCGAACGAGGAAGCGATCCGACCGACCGCCGGCGCGTGCTGGTGCGGTTGGCGGCTCGGCCGGACGGGCCGCAGTTACGCGAACGCATTATTGGCTTGTATGATCCGCTGTCTAAATCCCTGGATGAGCTTACTCAGGGCTACTCTGATACGGAACTCGCGGTGCTGTACGATTTTACACTGCGGATGAATGGTATTTTTGAGCAGTTGACAGCCCAGTTTGCCGAAGAGGCTAAGCGGGGATAATTACATCCTCGCCGAAGTGTTTTTTGAGCCGGGCGCGGATAGAGCCGGGTTGGCGGCCAAGGGTCTCGGTGAGGCGAACTAGGCCGGCGCCGTCGCGAAAGAGTGCCTGAAGCGTGGCGTCATCTTCGGCGCGCCAGGGTTTGAAAGCATTGGGATGGGTGGTGCGCATGGCAGCAAGCCGGCTGGACCAGTCGCTGGTGGCTGGAGCAGCGGATGTAGGTTCGGTGGCGCGCTGGCGGGCGGCCTCGACTAGATGGGCAAAGCGCGCCGCATCGGCCTCAGCGCGGGTGCGTAAGTCACCGTCGATAGCCAACGCCTCGGTCGACACCTCCAGCGCCAGCCGGTTAATGCCGGCCAGACTAAGTGTGCTCATGCGCCGCACCCGCGACAGTGCTACATAGCCCATACCGGCTACGAAGGCCCGGCGTAGATCCACCCGGGCGGCGTCGAGCGTCATGCCCTGACTCTTGTGCACGGTGATGGCCCAGGCTAACCGTAGCGGCAGCTGGGTGAGGGAAGCGCGCTTGGTGTCGCCGTCACGCAGTTCCCAGCTTTCGGGCGTGATAGTGAGCTTGCGGCCGCTGCGTAGTTCTACCACAGGGTAGCCGGTAAGCGGCTCAAATTCCACCACCGTGCCGAGCGAGCCGTTCACATACCGGCGTTCGGGGCTGTTTTTGATGCACATCACAAAGGCACCTTCTTTCAGCACCAGCTCTTCGGCCGCTAGGCAGGAGCGCTTGAGTGATTCGACGTAGTTGGTCTTGCCCGTGGTTTCCATGGTGAAACGATGCTCCTGGCCCGGCATGGCCTCAAGCTGCATAGTATTGATCCAATCAACGTCGGCGTTGGTGGTATGCAGTTCGGTGACGGCGCCGTCCAGCGGCTGATCAATACGGCCCAGCAAGGCCTCGGCGTGATGCCGCCGAATGTCGCCGGCGCGCAGGGCATTGAGGATCTCTAGGAAGATGGGGTCGTCTTGGCGATGCTGTTCTTGCAGGTAGCAAATGACGGGGTTTAGCTTCTGCCAAGCCTCCGAGTTGACTACAAAGCCGCCCTCACGCGAGCCGCTGCGGTTAACGGGCGGTAGCTGGAAGAAGTCACCGCACAAAATAAGCTGCAGGCCGCCAAACGGCCGCTCATCTTCCCGTACAATTTGCAAAATGCGGCTGACCATATCGAGCCGGAAATCATGCAGCATACTGATCTCGTCGATAATCAGGATATCTGCCCGCCGCATGGTGTCCTGCCGCGATTGGCTGAGCATGGCCGCCATTCGTTCGTCAAAGTAATCATGAACCCCTATGCCGCTCCACGCATGCACGGTAGTCCCATTGAGATGGGTGGCCGCTAGGCCCGTTGTCGCTGTGACCGCGACATGCCGTCCCCGCCGCTTGGCCCGGCGGATAAATTCGTTCAACGTGTAAGTCTTACCCGTACCAGCTGCACCGGTCAGCAACACCGATTGCCCCGATTCCAATATTGCCAACGCCTCACGCTGTGTCATAAAGGGTATTATAACATGGCCGTTCGCCTTTTGTTCGCAAAAATCACTAGTTGATATTGACGATTGTTCCTGTTATACGTATCATCAGTACGTCCTTATGCACATCCCGGCTACCGGAGGTTCGAATAATGCGTGTAATGCATGCGAGCACCT
>JARIHM010000140.1 GCA_029288275.1 Candidatus Saccharimonadota bacterium
GTCTTTAGCAGTCAGCGTGGGCGAATTTGAAGGACCACTGGGCGTACTCCTGGAGCTGGTAGAGCGCAATCAGCTACCGGTCACGCACATTAGCGTGGCCACAATTACAGCTCAATATTTGGCTCAGGTAGAAAAGCTGCGCGGAGAACAGAGTCCAGAGACGTTGAGTGAGTTTATACAGCTGGGAGCACGGCTACTCTACATCAAGAGTTTGGCGCTGCTACCGCGTGAATCGGCCACCGAGCAAGAGGACGAGCTGCGACAGTTGAATTTGGAGCTTGAAGAATACAAACGCTTTCAACAAGTGGCCCGCCAACTAGGCCGGCAGGCCGAACAGGGGAGCTGGCAGCGGCCCGTAATGGAGCAGCTAGAGTCGCATGAGCTGCCGCTGCCACCCGTGAGCTTGGCCCAACTGACGGCAGCATTTCAGCGGGCCCTGCGCCAAAGCGAGCCAGCCAAGCCGGCCCGGATGCTCACCGCTCATTTAAGCCAAGAAACGGTTATGAAAACGCTCCGTGATCGTTTGCAGCAGGAGAGCATAGAGCTTCAGCACGTGCTCGATAACGCTCGCAGCCGGCTGGAGATTATCGTGACGTTTCTGGCCGTTTTGGAGCTGGCGCGATCCGGCGAACTACGAGTAACCCAAATGGGGCAATTCGCTCCGGTACTACTCGAGGCCGTCCATGGCTAAAACGCTCAGTCTGGAGGCTCAGCTAGAGGCGCTGTTGTTTGTAGCCCACGAGCCACTGCCGCTCAGCCGCTTGGCCGAGCTGACCGAGGCGGAGCCCGTGGCGGTACAGGCTGCGCTGAGAAACCTGAAGAGCCAGCTAGCTGAGCGCGGCCTTATTATTACTGATCTGGATGGTGAATACCGCCTGGTAACCGCACCGGCAGCAGACGGGCTAGTGCGAAGGTATTTGCTTGCTGAGGCTAAAATCGAGCTATCCCGGGCGGCCCTAGAAACACTGGCGATTGTGGCCTACCGTGGACCGGTGACGCGCACGCAGCTCGATGAAATTCGTGGCGTAGCGAGCGATACCATGGTGCGCAATTTGCTCCAGCGCGGCCTGATCCGCGAACATGGTCCGGCCGATGAACCCGGCAAACCCATGCGCTACGCAGTCAGTCAAGCATTCTTGTTGCACTTTGGCCTTAGCTCTCTGGCTGAACTGCCGCCGCTCGAGGAGGCTGACGCCGCATGAGAATCAACCAATTTGTTGCTGCGGCCTCAGGTTTGTCGCGCCGGGCCGCCGATCAGGCTATTACCGATGGTCGGGTTATCGTCAATAATCAAGCGGTAAAACGAGGTGCCCAGGTATCACCAAGCGACCACGTCATGCTGGATGACCAACCATTAACGTTCCCGGATACCCGTACCTATCTTATGCTCCATAAGCCCGCCGGCTACGTCACCAGCCGCACCCGGCAGGGGAGCGACCCCACGGTATATGAGCTGCTACCTGAACGCTACCACAAGCTGCGGCCGGTTGGCCGGCTTGATCGCGATTCGAGCGGCCTACTTCTTTTGAGTGACGATGGGAATTTTATCTACCGGCACACTCACCCTTCGGAACAACACGAAAAAATCTATGAGTTACATCTGGCGCGAGCCGTCGCGGCGCCCGATTTGCAGCGGCTCGAGCAGGGCGTGGAGCTGGCTGATGGCCCAAGCCGGCTGCGAATTATCAGCCACCACGGCGCCGACCTCATAGTAGGCTTGAGCGAAGGCCGCAACCGCCAGCTCCGCCGTACCCTGGGCGCCCTCGGCTACGCGGTGGAGCGGCTCCACCGCACGAGCGTGGGTGACTATGCCCTGGGTGACCTCGAACCTGGTCAGTGGCTCCAGCTGGAGGTGACGGCATGAAGGTTATTGCGCTCGGCCTGGCGCTTATTCTACAGCTGACCGGCCTCTGGCCCCATCTTTCAGCCCACCTACGCGAGCGTCTAGCCGATGCCGCCACTACGCACCTGACCCCGGTCCCCAGCGCCCAGGCTGCCGCCGTCACAATCAGCCAGCAGGCGCTGCCAGTACCTCAGGCCAATACCGCACCGCCCAGCCTGGAAGCTGGCGCCAGCATCCTGGCCATTGATCGCGCTACTGCTACACCGCTCTATCAACAAGCCGCTACCAAACAACGACCTATCGCTTCGGTCACCAAGATGATTACGACACTCGTCGTTCTAGCGCGCCACGATCCATCTGAAATTGTCACGGTGGGCCAGCTACCAAATTATGGGCCTGAGGATGATACCATCGGTCTGATCCCTGGTGAACAATACCGCCTGGGCGACCTCATTCGAGCTGCGCTCATCCCTTCGGCCAATGACGCAGCCGATGCCTTGGCCATCTATGACAGTGGCTCCACAAGCAAATTTGCTACCCAAATGAACGCCAAAATGGCAACCTGGGGCATCACCGGAACACACTTTAGCAACCCCAGCGGGCTTCAGGATGCGGACAACTACGCCACGGCCCAAGCGCTAGCCAAGATTGCCAGCTTGGCGCTTACCAACCCCTTCATCGCCCAGGCCGTTCGGCAGCCTAATGTTACTTTTAGTAGCATCAAGGGCCGCACGCTCACTGCAAGCTCCACCGATGATCTCTTGTCCACGGGACGATATTATGGTATAAAAACGGGATACACGCTGGCCGCCGGAGAGTGCTTTGTAGGACTCACGCGGGTGGCTGGACATGACGTTATCACCGTCGTATTGGGTGCCAATGATCGCTTTGGCACCACTGAGCAATTAGTAACCTGGATCGGACACACCTACCAATGGCTGTAACTCCTCTGGTCGCGATCGTCGGCCGGCCCAACGTGGGCAAATCAAGCTTGTTCAACCGCCTCAGCGGCACGCGCCAGGCCATCACGCACGATACGGCCGGCACCACCCGCGACGCGAACTATGCCCCCGTTGATTGGCGCGGCTATCACTTTACACTGGTCGATACGGCCGGCCTCACCCGCGCCGACGGCGAGATTGAGTTGGCCGCCCAAGATCAGGTCCGGCAGGTAGCCCACGTGGCCGATGTCATTGTGGTGGTAGTAGACGCCGGCATGGCACTCACTAATGAAGATACTGAAGCCGCCCGGCTGGCGCTCAAGACCGGCAAGCCGGTTATCCTAGCCCTTGGCAAGGCCGACACTCTGGGCAGCACGAGTCCCGATGAATTCCGCCGCCTCGGCGTAGCCGACATCGTGCCCGTATCGGCCATCCACGGTCGCGGCTCGGGCGACCTGCTCGACGCCATCACCGCCCATTTGAGCCGCCGGCCAGCCCCGCAGATAGACCCGCCGCTACGGCTAGCGCTGATCGGCCGGCCCAACGTGGGCAAGTCTAGCCTGCTCAACGGCTTGCTCGGCAAGCAGCAGGCGGTAGTCTCAAGCGTGGCCGGCACCACCCGCGACACCAACGCCAACCAATTGCGTTATCACAATCGCACCATTGAGTTGGTCGACACCGCCGGCCTGCGCCGCCGTGGCAAGATCGAGCCCGGCATCGAGAAATTCAGCGCTCTGCGTACCATGAGCGCCATCCACGAAGCCGATATTTGCTTCCTGGTGCTCGACAGCACCGAGGGCATCGTAGCCAGCGACCTTAATCTAGCCGGCCAGATCATTGAAGCCGGCAAGGGTCTGGTCTTAGTGATGAACAAATGGGACGCCGTCGAAAAAGACGACAAGACCCAGGCCCACCTGGGCGCCAAAGTGGCCCAGGAATTCCAGTTTGCCTGGTGGGCGCCGCTCGTGTTTACCTCGGCCGTTACGGGCCTACATGTCACTAAGCTGCTCGAACTGGCACTTCAAATTGACGAACGACGCCACACCAAGCTGCCCACCGGCCCACTCAACCGCCTGCTCGAAAAGCTCATGGCTAAGCAGCCGCCGGCCGGCCTCAAGGGTCGCCAGCCCAAGCTTAACTACGTCACTCAAACCGGCACCAACCCGCCACAGCTGACCTTCTTTTGCACCTATCCGGACTTGCTCCACTGGAGCTACAAGCGCTACATTGAAAACAACCTGCGCGAAGTTTACGATTTTACCGGCACCCCGGTACCGATGGAATTTCGCCACAAACACAATGACGCAGTTTACAAGGAGGGCAAGCGCTAAATGAAACTAGTGGTGGGGCTGGGCAATATTGGACCGCAATTTGCGCGGACGCGCCATAACATTGGTTTTATGACCGTCGACCGCTTAGCTCTCGACCACGGCGCTACCTGGCACCTCGAAGACAAGTTTATGGCCAGCACCGCCCAATTTGACTTAAATGGCGAGCGCGTTATTCTGGCCCAGCCCCATACCATGATGAACCTCAGCGGCGAGGCTGTCCGACGCCTTGTAAACTTCTATAAAATCGATCCGGCCGACGTCTGGATTATCTTTGATGATGTTGACGTGCCGTTTGGTCGCTTGCGTCTGCGACGCGGCGGCAACAGCGGTCAGCAGGGCGTACGGTCGGTTATGCAGCACCTCGGCAATGACTTTGTGCGAGCGCGTATGGGCATTAGCCTCAATGACCGCGCCAAAGAGCCCAGCGAGGTATACGTACTTAAACCTTTCACTGCCGAAGAGAGCCAAAGGCTGCCCGTCGCACTCATTCATGCCGCCGCTATCCTAACTAATCAGCTAGCCCAGGATGAGCCGACCGAAACCACCTACGATCTGTAGTGTATACTACCTGATATAAGCATAAGCAAAGAGGGAGATGCCATCATGGGGCAGACCAATGTTATTCGTGAGGCCGTAAATCATTTCTTTTGGACGCTGGTCCTGCAAGGGCTCGTCTTCGTAGCCCTGGCCATTCTCATCATTATGTATCCGGCGCTGCTGTTTGCCCTGGTTTCGGCCACGTTCCTCGTGATTGGCCTCAGCCTGCTCGTGCTGGCTGGCAAGATTCGCACCGCCTACCAGAGCCTGCCTAAGATCCTCCAGTAATGGCAGAAGCGGAGCTCAGGGTCACCTTTAGCTGGATTCGCAGCGATGATTTGAGCGCTTACCAGCCGTATTTTCAGTGTTACGGTATTGTATTTAATGAAGCCGGCCATATTCTCATTATTCATGAGAATGGCCAGTGGAAGATCCCAGGTGGCACGCCGGAAGTCGGCGAAACGGCCGAACAAACGTTGCGACGCGAGCTCCTCGAGGAGGCCGATGTAACGCTTGGGCAGATCTGGCCACTCGGCGTGCAACAAGTTGACTACCCTAGTAATCCACGCACTCACGAAGGCGAACGGTTTTATCAGTACCGATTTGTAGCCGAGCTGGCAGAGCTTTTGCCGTCCACGCCCGACCCCGATGCAGGCGTTGTTCACCCGCGCCAGTTTGTACCAGCCGAGCGTATCACCGATTATGTCAAATGGGGAAGCGCCGCCCGGCGGATGTTTGCCGACGCCACTGAGTTGTGGCGTCAAAAGCACTTATGATTGCATACCAAACAAAAAGCGTACATACTCGATAGGTGACCAAACACATAAAAGACCCGGGCAACGATCCTGGGTGGTCAGGTTTGTGCCGGGTCTTTTATGACACCCTTCAATGCCGCGCCATCCGGCGTTTTGTGCGAGACCCAAGACAAAGGGTAACGGGAATTGAAGGGACTAATCTACCTG
>JARIHM010000150.1 GCA_029288275.1 Candidatus Saccharimonadota bacterium
TGTGTATAAGAGACAGGACCCGGTTGCCGTTCAGCCAGGAGTGCTTCGGATGGGTTGGCCACCGCTGCTAGCCCCTGCTCATTCATTTCAAAGATGCCTACTTCGCTTGTCGAGCCGAAGCGATTTTTAATCCCACGCAGCGCCTTAAATGCCCCATAACGCTCGCCTTCCAGATAAAGCACCACGTCCACAAGGTGTTCCAGGATCTTGGGGCCGGCAATATTCCCCTCTTTCGTTACATGCCCAATAATGAGCGTGGCGATATTGTGACGCTTAGCTAGAGTCTGTAATACTTGGGCGCTAGCTGTAATCTGGCCTACGGTTCCCGGCGAACCCGTCAATGCCTCAACGGCCATGGTCTGAATTGAGTCGATAATGACGAGCCGATAACCACCTTGCTCGATAGTGGCGGCAATAGCATCAATGTTTGTCTCGGTGAGCAGATCAAGCCCAGCGGCCTCGACACCCAGTCGCTCAGCTCGCAGCTTAATCTGCGTTGCACTTTCCTCGCCGCTCACGTAGAGCACGCGCTCAGCCTGGCCCAAGTGGGCCGCCAGCTGCAATACTAAAGTACTCTTCCCAATGCCTGGATCACCCGAGAGTAGCATCACCGAGCCCGGCACCACTCCGCCACCGAGTACCTGGTCAACCTCGCCCAAGCCGGTCGAGAACCGCGGCAAACGCTGCGTCTGGACCTCATCGAGCTTGGTGGGCGCCAGCGCCGCTGTCGCTTTGGCCTTGCCTACTCCGGCCGACATAGGTGCCAGCTCTTCTATAAGGGTATTCCAGCCGCCGCATTGCTCACACTTGCCCATCCAGCGTGTATATTTAGCCCCACAGGTTTGGCACACAAATTGACTGGTGGCCTTGGCCATAAGTCCTCCTTCTCATTTGATTATGCCGAACGCTAGGCGAACAAACAAGCCTTGACGGCAAACCGGCAACGTCGTATTATCTCTGCGTTAGTGTACCTTGAAGGAAGGAAGACCATGCCAGACTGGCTGCGGTATGAGGTTTCAGTACCGCTCTGGGGGCTCCTGATTATTCTGTTTGTAGGCGGAGCAGCAGGCGCCTACTTTGGCATCGGCCACATTCTCCTCGGCGCCGGGGCGCTTATCGTGATCATTGCCGGGGGAACGTTCTTGCTGCCTCGGCTGCTGAGGCGAGGCTAACCTTGACGAACCCCCTAGGAGAAGACTGGGAGCCCGAACCGCTACCCCGTCCGGCATCTGGCCTTATCTGTTCCGGTCCGCTACAGGAGTACTTCCGCCAGCAGCAGCTAGCTTATGCTACTTACCTGGCAGAAGTGGCCGTCATACCAGCGATCCACGAACAGATCGAAGCCCACATAGCCGGGCAGGTTCGTCGACTGGCCGAGGGCATTGGTCCTATCCCAATTACCCTGCCAGCCGCGCTCATCAAGCAACTTGGTCCGCTGGGCCGTCGGGCTGTCATCGCCGCCTTGGAGGCAAACGAATCTGAGTTGCAAGTAGCGGGGCTGGAATTGAGTCATGAACCAGAGCAAGACCTCTGTTTCAACCTCTACCCACCCGGAGCAGCCCTGCCTGAGGAGCCTACGCAAGGGCACTGGGTGCCCAACGCAGTGGTAAGGCAGGCTACGAGCGCTTCATAATTACGGTCCCGGCAGGGGTTTCTCTGCCGGGACTTTCTTTTTAGTTGACTTTATTAAAAAATATACTATAATGTTTTCTGTCAACGCCCAACACCTGGAAGGCGAGAAGACCATGACCAACATCGTTCCGACTGGCGAGACCACGACTCCGACCACACTCGAGCACCCGCAGAACGGCCTCGTGAACCCCGAGGGCCTGCTGAGCTACCTGGAGGTGGCCCGGGCAGCCCGCGCCAACGGGATCATCATGAGCCAGGTACTACCGGTGTTCCGTCAGCAACTGGCGGAGTGGGCCGAGGAGAACCTGACGAAGCTCATCCGGTTCGAAGCCATCGAGATCAGCCTCATCGTCCCGGCCAAGGCCACGTGTGCTCTGGGTGAGTACGGCTGGGAGTACCTGATCACCTGGCTCTCCACCCAGGGCTGGCACGTCCACAACCACGGCGTGGCGAACGGCGAGCTGCACCTGTGGGTCAAGCGCTACGTCAAGCCCACTGCGAGCCACCAGCTCCAGCTGCTCGACGACCTCGAGCGACGCAGCCCGCTGCGCTGATCCCGTCGGAGCGCGCGCTTCCGCGCGCTCCGACCCCTGCCTAAGCTGCCAAATCGTTTGGCGCCTTAGGCAGCTAAAAAAGACCCCCTTAAGCGGGGGTCTTTTTTAGCGCTCCTCGGCCGAGATGGTCTCGTCGGTCTCGGCCGGTGCCTTGCTGCGTTTGCGAGCAGGCGCCAGCTGGAGTTCATCGCCGCGGCGAGTAACCGTCACGGTATCTCCCTCGCCAAACCGGCCATCCAGAAGCCCCACAGCCAACGGATCTTCAAGGTAATCTTGGATAGCTCGGCGCATAGGACGCGCGCCCTGCTCCATGTCATAGCCTTTTTCCATAAGAAGACCGCGCGCAGAGCCGGTCACGCGCAGCTTGAGCCGCTGCTCATCGAGACGCTTCTGCAAATCGGCCAGCTGCAGCGACAAGATCTGTTTGATGTCATTCTGGCTCAGCGTCTTAAAGACCACGATACGATCAACGCGGTTAAGGAATTCGGGCCGGAAAGCCTTCTTGAGATCACCCAAGACCTTTTCAGTCACCTTGGCATGGGCTTGCTCCAACTGCTTCTCCTCGGCTGGAGACTCAGTGCGGAACCCGATCTGAGCCTCGCGGTGTAGATCGCTGGCGCCTACGTTGCTGGTCATAATGATGACCGTATTGCGAAAATCAACCCGGCGCCCTTGAGCATCCGTAAGATAACCGTCTTCCAAGATCTGTAGCAGCATATTAAAGACATCTGGATGGGCTTTCTCGATCTCATCAAACAGCAGCAACGAATATGGCTTGCGGCGGATCTGTTCGGTCAATTGCCCGCCTTCGTCGTACCCTACGTAGCCCGCCGGCGCGCCGACAAGCCGCGCTACATTGTGCTTCTCCATAAACTCGCTCATGTCGATCTTGATCATGGCATCGCGGTCATGGAACAGCTCCTCAGCCAGTACTCGCGCTAGCTCGGTCTTACCGACACCCGTGGGGCCCAAGAAAATAAACGAACCAATAGGCCGGCGACTATCAGCAATACCGGTGCGAGAGCGGCGGATACTGCGAGCGATTGCTTCTACTGCTTCGTCCTGACCAATGACACGGTGCTTGAGCGAACTAGCCAGCTTAAGCAAGCTCTCCACCTCGGTTTTGATAAGCCGCGTCACTGGAATGCCGGTCATGAGCGAAATGACGTGGGCAATGTCCTCGGGCGTAATCTTGATAGCCGCATCAGCCGCACCCTCCTTAAGCTTAAGCTGAGACAGGCGGTTTTGAATGACACTCTCGCGCGTCTTGAGCCGGGCTGCCAGCTCGAAGTCCTGATCAAACACGGCATTCTCGATGTCGTCGCGAATCTCGGCCAGCTGTTTCTGTAAATTGCGCACCGCTTTGCTCGAACCGCCACGTTTAATGCGAGCCAGGCTGGCTGCCTCGTCGATCAGGTCAACCGCCTTATCGGGCAAGAACCGATCAGCTACATACCGTTTGGCCAGCTTGGCAGCAGCCTCCACTGCCTCATCGGTAATCTCCACCCGATGATGCTCCTCGTACTTGGGCCGCAAACCCCGCAGCACCTCGATGGTCTCATCCACCGTGGCCTCTGGCACTTGCACCGGCTGGAAGCGCCGCTCCAGAGCCGAATCCTTCTCAATATGCTTACGGTACTCTTCCAGTGTGGTGGCGCCGATTACCTGGATCTCGCCCCGGCTGAGTGCAGGCTTCAGAATATTAGCCGCGTCAATGGCACCTTCGGCCGCGCCCGCACCGACCACCGTATGGAGCTCGTCAATAAACAAGATAACCTCGGGCGACGCTTTGGCCTCGTCCAGAATCTTCTTGAGCCGCTCTTCAAATTCGCCGCGATACTTGGTACCGGCAATTACGCTCGCTAGATCGAGCATTACCAGCCGCTTGCCCTGGAGCATCTCTGGCACTTCCTCGGCGGCAATGCGCTGGGCCAAGCCCTCCACCACCGCTGTCTTACCAACGCCCGGCTCTCCGATCAGCACAGGATTGTTCTTGGACCGGCGGTTCAGAATAGACACCATCCGGCTGATCTGCGTCTCCCGGCCCACTACCGGGTCAAGCTGGTTATTGCGCGCCTTGGCGGTCATATCAATACCAAAGTGATCGAGCGCCGGCGTCTTGCTCTTGCCGTTGCCTTTATTCCCCCGTTGCGCCGTCCGCTCCTCTTCGGCATAAAAGTACTGCTGATTTCCCAGATAGTTCTCCAACTCCGCACGGATAGTAGCCGGGTCCACCTGCAGATCATTCTTCAGCAGGCTAATGGCCCGAGCGCTCTTCTCGCTCAGCATAGCAAATAGAATATGCTCGGTACCGCAGTAAGGCTGACCGAACTCCTTAGCTACCCGCAATGAATACGTCAGCATATTTTTAGCCGTCTGACTCGGCCCCTTGTAGGCTCCGCCGGCTAGCTGTTGCGAAAAACTCAGTACCAGTTGGGCTTTTTCAAAGGTAACACCGGCGTTAGCTAAAATTTTGGCGCCAATCGAGCCTTCTTCCTGAAGCACGCCCAGCAGAATGTGCTCGGTGCCCACATAGCTAGAGCCCATCTGCGAGGCAATAGCCTCAGCGTTGTGCAGGCTGCGCTTAGCGTTCTCGGTAAACCGATCGAATTGTGAACTAAAATCGGCCATACATGTCCTTTCGTCAGATCTCAGACCCGGCCAGACATCAGATAAAGAAGGAGGGTGCCGCAACCCAAGATATGATTCTAGTATAGCATCGTTAGCACTCGATGCAAGCGAGTGCTAAATAAAAATGGCGAGCAGCTTAGGTGCTGACCGCCCTAGCGCTCGCCTTCGCGGGACAGAATTAATCTTGATTACTATAAAATGTAAGTCTATAATTGTCCAGGACAAACCTGTACCTTTCTATTCAAAGCCAAGGAGAACCCTTTGAGCCGTCCCCTATACGAGCCATCGCTTGGATGGATGGCCATTGGCAGCAGTCTGTCATTGCTGGTTGGTCTCATCATGCTTATCTGGACCCTAGCCTGGCTCGGCTTTAGTGACAATGCTATTGCCGCGGTTGGCACACTGGCTTGTCTGGTGGGCGTGGGTCTGTTTATAACGGCGCTTGTGATTGGACCGCGGCTCCCTTACCGTGATCCGGAGCGCTGGACGTCGATCTTTGACCACGAGCTCCACTGCGCCGATACACCGCCACGTTGGTGGTATGTCAGGCTAAATGACGAACTGATTGTGCAAGTTTGGAGCCAACATCGGCCACGAGTCAACCAGAAGGCTTGGGTACCCAAGGCGCCGTTTGGTCCTGCCCGGCTCCATTGGGTTGATGAGGTCCTGGCAGACGATCCGTCTCCAGCCGCCCGTTATATCGCCAAGCTTGGTGCCTAGCAGAGGAGAGCCCCATGGCCGTAATCTTTCTGACCATCCGTTGCGCTGTACCAACACCGATACTCGAAGAGGCCCGGCGGCAAGCCGCGGCTACGGAAAAACCGCTCCAGCTCGATGAGTCAGTCCACACCAGCGACCCGGCGGAGTTCGGCTGGAAAGGTCGCTTGATCCGAGTAGGCCAGACCCTTGCTAGCGGCAAGCAGTACGACGGCTTTGCCAATCTCTGCCGGCGAGCACAGGTCTATCAGCCCCAGTACTCTGAGGGCGGGACCTGCATTGATGACGGACGGCGCTGCCCCGACCCCAAAATCTACTTTCACGTAGTGACGCGGGTGCGAGTGGTAAGCCTCCTCAGGAAGGTGCTCTACGCATACGACGCAGATGATCCAATGGAGCACCTTATCCAGCAGGCCAGGCTAAATCTCCAGCGTCTTGCTGAGGCCGGCCAGGCCAACAGTGCCGCCAGCGCAGAACATCGCCGAGAGCTACGAGAGCTGCTGCGCTGTCTGATCGATCAGCGCTACCAGCTGGCCCAGGCAGGCACACAGGCGGTGCTCGGCGGATTCCTCGATGAGTCACGAGCGCAGCGCCGGCTTTTAGCCGACAGTAGCCGAGCTGCCACCGAAGAGCTGGAGTCTTAACGGCTCAGCACCCAAAGGGGCCCTGTTCATTTGAGCAGGGCCTTTTTCTATGGCAATAGTTGCTGCGCGCTTTTTTTTGTGCCGTTACCAAAAGCCCCGCTTTGGTAGCGGGGCTTTTGTCGGTGACGCGCAACGAACGAAGGGTTAGTCGGCGTCCTGGCCGCTCAGCGGATCAGCCTGAGTACCGGTGGCTTCCTCATCCATGGCCGGGTCAATGCCGTCCTCGGCATTAATAGCAGCGATGAGGTCGCCCTCTAGGTCGCGCTTGGCCGGCCGGTCTTCGGCCGCCTCGGCCACCGCCTCAACCCGGCTCTCATCGGCCGAGATGATATCGATATTCCAGCCAGTCAGCTTGGCGGCTAGGCGGACATTCTGACCCTGCTTACCAATCGCAAGGCTCAGCTGGTCCTCGGGCACCCGCACCACGGCCTTCTTATCGGCCTCGTTGAGCGTCACGCTCAGCACCTTGGTGGGTGAGAGCGCGTTCGAGATGTACTGCTCAGGCTCCTCGGCGTAAGGAATAATGTCGATCTTTTCTTCGCCCAGATCGCTCATAACGGCCTGCACACGACTGCCACGACCGCCCACAAAGGTACCTACGGCATCCACACCAGCTGCGTGCGACCGTACCGCCACCTTGCTGCGTACGCCGGCCTCGCGGGCGATGTTCATAATCTCGACAGTGCCGGCCTCGATCTCTGGCACTTCCAGCTCAAACAAGTGACGTACCATATTAGCATGCGCCCGGCTTAGGACGATCTGCGGCCCCCGGGCTGTCTGCTCCACGCGTACCACGTACACCTTGGTGCGCATACCAGTGTAATACCGCTCGGTCGGGATCTGCTCGCCAGCAAACAGCACGCCGGTAGCTTTGCCCAGATCTACGTAAGTAATGTTGCCCTCGACCCGCTGCACGGTGCCATTGAGCACCAGGCCCTCTTTGTCCTTGTACTCGGTAAAGACGATCTCGCGCTCCGCCTCGCGCAGCCGTTGAATGATCACCTGCTTGGCGGTCTGGGCCGCCACTCGGCCAAAGTCCTCGGGGAAGACTTCCATCTCTACCAGGTATGGACCGACGCCCTCTTCGATAACCTCACCGGTCTCTTCATCAACGACATCAGCGATGATCTCGCGTACCTCGGCCTTCTTGTCGATCTTTTTAGCTTCAGTTAGACCAATTTGCAGATCTTCGTTCTCCACTTCACCGTCGGCTACCACGGCCTTGCTGACAAAGATGCGCACATCACCAGTGACTTGGTCAAGCTCAGCGCGAGCCTCTTGATCCTTATCGGAATAGTCTTTCTTGTAGGCTGCAGCTAGGGCTGCCTCCACCGTCTCAATGACGATGTCACGTGGTAGGTTCTTCTCTTCGGAAAGAAGGTTGATAGCTGCTAAAAAGTTTGGCGTTGATGACATAGGATAAATCCTTATTATTCAATTGTGTTATGTAATTGTTGGACCCAAAAATATCGGCCACGGCCGATTACTCATAATTATATGCTGATCCGGCCTCAGATGCAACGGCCGTTAACGCGCAAACCCGCCTAAGATGCGGTTGCATCTTAGGCGGGCTCCGACATTGAAATACCTGATTCAACTCGATCTGGAATAATACTGAGGAGCTCATCCAGATCTACCCAATTGTCAGTCCAATCCTGACTACGGCCCCATGCAGCAGAGCCCACGAGTACTACCTCTCTCCCCAGAGTCTCGTCTTGCTCATTGGTAAAGCGGTTGTAGCCACGTCGTAACTCCTGCGCAAATTCGTCGGCGCCTCCATCACTCGTTACAATAACGAGGGTCTGATAGTGATCAACGAGCTTCCAAGCATTGCGGTACATGTCATCGTCAGGGTAACCTGGCTGCTGATATCCAGCCGCAAAGGCGTGGCCAACCTCCAAGCAGTAGAGCGAGGGGTCGTCCATGGTAGCCTGGTAGACCGACTGGTACCCGCGCACAATCGTCCGAAAGACGCAGGTGTTTACAAGCAGATCGATGCCGGTCAGATCCGGCACCCGTCGGACGATCTCGTCCAAACTGATGATTCGTTCGAGGAGCCCAAGGTGACCGTCCAGATTGTCCTTATCGACAATCAGCAGCCCAGGGTTCTCTACCGAAGTCTCGCCTTCCACCCGTGGTGCGGGAATCAGGTGGTGCGGCAGTGCCATGGGCAACCTCCCTTCTGGGGTAGGTAATGGGTATTTCAAGTTCCGGGATAGCAATTGTAAAACAAAAATCTTAGCGTGGCAAGAGGTTACTTGCTCCGAACGATTCAGGCGCCTACACTAAGGAAGATATTGGTTGTTTTGATTGACGCGAAAGGATTGCCATGCCCCATTCTGTTGATGCCGCCTTCCTTGCGCTCCCCTATGAAAAGCTTGCGGCCCATGCCCTGGAGACGGCCACGCACCAGGGCGCTCGCTATGCAGATTTTCGGTTTGAGCGCTTAAAAGGCCAGGATATCCACCTCCGTAATACGAGCATAGAGCAGCTCAGCAATAGCGATACGGTAGGCTACGCCGTGCGCCTGGTATACAACAAGGCCTGGGGTTTTGCCGCCGGCTATGAGCTCACTACTGCAGCTGTAGAACGAACCGTAACCGAGGCCGTAGCCGTAGCAAAGCAGCTGGCAGCGCTCGGTGCCGATCCGGTGGAACTAGCTCCGGAGCCAGTGCACAAGGGCACCTACGTGTCGGCCTATGAGGTGAACCCATTTGAAGTGCCAGATGCAGATAAGGTTACATTTTTGACCAGCATCAATCAGGCGGTACTGGCTAGTAAGCAGGCAACCTATGCCGATTTCAGCCTCAGCCAGGTACTAGAAAACAAGTTCTTTGCCTCCACTGAAGGCACGCGCACTACGCAACAGCGGGTGCGGGTGCATGGCAACTTTAATGCCGTACGCGTTGATCCCAAGACTGGTACCTTCGATAGCATGCGTTCGCTGGCAGCGCCTGTGGGCCGTGGCTGGGAATACATGACGAAAGGCTACGACTTCATGGCTGCGGCCCAGGAGATCCCCGGTCTTCTCGAGGAAAAGATGGCCGCTAAATCGGTAGAGGCTGGACGTTACGATCTAGTCATCGATCCGACCAACCTGTGGTTGACTATCCACGAATCAATCGGCCATGCCACCGAGTTCGACCGCGTGCTTGGCTACGAGGCTAACTATGCCGGCACTTCGTTCGCCACGCTCGACAAACTAGGTAAGCTTCAGTACGGCTCGCCGTTCATGCACGTTACTGGCGACCGCGTGGCCGAACATGGCTTGTCTACCATCGGTTGGGATGATGAAGGCGTGGCCGGCCAGCAATGGGATCTCATTAAGGACGGCGTGCTGGTAGGCTACCAACTTAACCGCCAAATGGCGCTCAAGCTCGGCCTAAAGCGTTCCAACGGCTGTGCCTTCGCTGACTCACCCGGCAACGTGCCGATCCAGCGCATGGCCAATGTCTCGCTCCAGCCCGCGGCCGACGACACCACCACTCAAGAGCTGATTAGCCGGGTGGAGCGCGGCATTTACATCATGGGTGATAATAGCTGGTCGATCGACATGCAGCGCTACAACTTCCAGTTTACCGGCCAGCGCTTTTATGAGATTAAGAATGGTAAAATTGTCGGCCAGCTCAAGGATGTGGCCTACCAGGCTACCACGACCGATTTCTGGAACAGCATGGAGGCCGTGGGCGGCCGCAATACCTACGTGCTAGGTGGCGCCTTTAATTGTGGCAAGGGCCAGCCTGGCCAGGTAGCACCAGTGTCACATGGTTGTCCGTCGGCACTATTCCGCAGTATCAACGTCCTTAATACTGCTCAGGAGGGCACGGCATGAAATCAACCGAGATTATCGACCGGATCTTGAGCCTGTCTCAGGCTGATGACTGTATCGCCATCGTCGAAGAATCAAGCCTAGCGAACGTGCGATGGGCCAACAACGCCACCACTACCAATGGTCTGTCGACTAGCCGCACGGTGCTCGTTATTGCTATTCGCGACCGGCGCGTTGGTACGGTGCTGCGGCGGTACGTGGATGAAGCCGGCCTAGAGGCGCTGGTGCGCGAGGCCGAGAGCGCCTGCGAATTGCGGGAGCCGGCTGAAGACTTTGCCGAGCTGGAGGGCCAAACCGAGACTCCGGCCAATTGGGAGGCGCCAGCTATTGCCACCAATACTGCTGTTTTTAAGCCACTAATTAAACCGCTCGCGCAAGCCTTTAGCCAGGCCGAGGCCGAGAGCCAGCGTCTGTTCGGTTATGCCGAGCATAGCCGAACCACTACCTGGCTGGCCAATTCGCGCGGACTCAAGCGCCGCCATGATCAGAACAAGGGCCAGATCGAGATGACCGCCAAGACGGCCGACTTTGCTGCCTCTAGCTGGATTGGCCAGGCCACGGCTGATTTTACTGATGTGGACGCCGGAGCCCTCGTGACTAGTCTGCGCCAGCGGCTGGAGTGGTCCAAGACCAAAGTAGAGCTACCGGCCGGACTCTACGATACCCTGCTGCAGCCTTCGGCCGTGGCCGACCTTCTCATCTACGCCTACTGGACGGCCGCCGCGCGTGACGCCGACGAAGGCCGCACCGTCTTTGGTAAGGCGGGTGGCGGCACCAAGCTGGGCCAGCAGCTGGCACCGGCTGGGGTAAACCTCTATTCCGACCCAGCCGAATCCGGCCTTGAAGTAGCCAATTTCGAAGTCGTCGGCGGTAGCAGTTCGTACGCCTCGGTCTTCGACAACGGTGTGAGCCTTTCGCGCACCAACTGGATTGAAGACGGTAAACTGGCGCATTTGATTACCCCGCGTTCCTGGGCTGCTCACCAGAATACTACCGCTACGCCCTATATCGACAACCTTATTATGGCTACACCCGGTACCAAATCGCTTGAGGACATGATTGCTGGCGTTAAACGCGGGCTGCTCGTTACCTGCCTATGGTACATTCGCGAAGTCGATCCCCAGCGATTACTCCTCACCGGGCTTACGCGCGATGGCGTTTTCCTGATTGAAGATGGCCAGATCAAGGGCGTGGTCAATAACTTCCGTTTCAATATGAGCCCGGTAGAGATGCTGAGTGCCATTACCGAGAGCGGTGCCACAGTACCGACCCTGGCACGCGAGTGGGGCGACTACTTTACCTTTGCTAAAATGCCACCGCTGCTTATCCGAGACTTCAACATGAGCTCGGTATCGCAGGCCACCTAGTCGCCGATGGCGCTCGGTAGGTAATCAATAATGGCCTGATCAAGCTCGCCCGCCACGCTGATGATATCAATTTGATAATCGCCGGAGTGATGGCTGGTCTGATTCCAAGCCAGCGCGGCGCGGCGCAG
>JARIHM010000158.1 GCA_029288275.1 Candidatus Saccharimonadota bacterium
CAGCAGGATGAGGGCCGCGGCCCGACGGATCAACAAAGTTCGCATTCCGTCCTCACGGTGGTAGGGAATGTACGCTGCGGCTAGGCCGCATTGGTTCTGTATTGTACGATAATCTTTGAAAAACGCAACAAGGTTAGATTATTCGACAATGCCATTATTACCTTACCAAGAATCAATACCTCCAGCTCCCCTCGCATCATGGGCTGAAGCCCTTTGGCATAGTTCGGTTGATCGTGCAGGAACACTCCGGCTTTTGCCTTCGGCGAGCATGCAGCTCCTCGCCTACGCGAACCAGTATGGTCGCGGTCTGGCGATTATTGGTCCCATGAGCAGATTCCAGCTAACCAAGGTGCGGGCGGGGGAGAGCTTTTTCGGTGTCCGGCTCTGCGTGGGTACACGCATTGTCATGACAGGACTGGATAGTGCCGCTATGAAGGATGCTCGGATATTTGGCTCGGAGCTGGTCTGCCCGCCGATTACGGCCTTTGAAACCGCTTGGGCTGCCTCGACCGAGGCAATTCGGCTCGACCTGTTGGCGCAACTAACCCTGGCACTCATTGAACAAAACTACCTCACCCGTGATCCACTGGTTGACCGTTTTATTAGTCGCGCCCGAGCGGCCAACGGCGATGATACGATTGAGCGGCTAGCGGCCGGCATTTCGTTGAGTGAGCGTCAGCTGCGGCGCCGATTTGAGAGCTACGCGGGGATGACTCCAAAAACCTTCCTGAAACTCTGCCGCCAGCAAGCTGCCGTAAGGGAGCTCAAGCGGTCGACTGGTACCATTGCCTCTATCGCGGCAGCCTATGGGTATAGCGATCAGGCTCATTTTAGTAATGAATTTCGCGATCTTATTGGCGTGACGCCCCTGACGCTTGATGATGAGCTAACGCTCGAATAAGTCCTATGCGCAGATTGGCCGTTTTTTACAATGAGCAATTGCTTGGTCCCGATATGCTAGATGTATCACGAATGAACGGAGACCATTATGAACAAAACCATCTATCTTTACGTTCTGCCTGCCATGGCCGACTGGGAGCCCGGCCAGGCCGTAGCCGAGTTGCGCAGTGGCCGCTTCTTTACGGTGGCGGATCGGTTCCAGATCAAAACTGTGGCGCTCACCAAGGAGCCTGTCACGACTATGGGTGGCGTCACGATCATGCCAGACTGTAGTATTGATGAGGTTGTGTCTGATGATGCAGCGCTGCTGATCCTTCCTGGCAGCGATGACTGGCAGCAGCCGCAGCATGAGGCGGCACTCAAGCTGGCTCAGCGATTCCTGAGCGCCAACGTGCGTGTCGCGGCGATTTGCGGCGCAGTTGAGGCCATGGCTAAGGCTGGTATGCTTGATCGGGCGAAACATACGGCTACGAGCCTGGACTATCTCAAGATGTCATTCCCAACCTACCATGGCGAGGCTCACTTTCAGCATGAGCTGGCCTGTGCCGATGGACATTTGATCACCGCAGGCTCAACAGCACCAGTTGAGTTTGCTAAGGCTATCCTGGCGGCGCTTCAGGTGATGTCGCCAGAAGCGCTGGAGCATTGGTATGGCTTTTATGGCCAGCACGATGAGGCCTCGCTGATGAAGCTGTTTGGCGTGCTGCAGGCCGCGCGGCAACAGTAACCCTAATTATTGTAGGAGAATAGGCACTATGTGTCGTAACATCAAACCGCTCTTTAACTTTGATCCACTGGCTACTGACGAAGAGATCCATGATGCTGCGCTTCAATTTGTGCGCAAATTATCTGGTTTTCATCACCCTTCGCAGGCTAATGAGGCGGTCTTCGAGGTAGGCGTTCATGAAGTGGCCGCGGCCGCTCACCGTCTCTTGGACGGGCTCGTTACGGACGCTCACACTAAAAATCGCGAGGTAGAGGCCGCTAAGGCCAAAGCCAGAAATGCTAAACGATTTGGCTAGGGCCCGGCCCCCTTATCTATCTACGGTGATCCTGGGATCCCATGCTATTTCCCATAAGTGCCCATCAGGAGCTTTGAAGTAGCCAGAATATACGCCCCACGGACGAGTGGGGTCTTTTCCCCGAAGTGGACCCTCTTAACTCGCAACCGCCACTGTTTTTCTCTTGTATAGCCGGATAGATAACACATACATTACCACTAAAATACCGGCACTCCAGGCAAACGCAAGCCAGACTTTATCACCTGCCGCGCCGCTTGTGAGTAATGACCGCATGGTTTCGATGATGGGAGTAAGTGGCTGATTTTCAGCAAAACCACGCAGGAGCGGCGTCATAGACGAAGTGGGAACAAAGGAGGGGCTAAGGAAAATAAGGAACATCAGAATGTAGCTAAATGCGCCAGCTCCTTCGGCTGATTTTGCCTGCAGACCAAAGTAGATTGCCATCCAGGTCATCGCAAGCGTAAAGAGCGTCAGCAAACCGGCAAACAATAGCCATTCAGACAGCCCTGCGCTGGTGCGAAAACCCACTACAAAGGCTACGGCTAGCACGAGTAACGACGAGAACAAGTTAGACAGCGTGGACGATGCTGCCTGTCCGCTGAGAATAGACGAGGGAGCAACTGGCATCGTCCGGAAACGATTAATGATGCCCTTTTGGATGTCTGTGTTTAATCGGAAAGCTGCGTAAGCAATACCGCTTATCACCGTCATAATGATGATCCCTGGCGCGATAAAGTCCACGTAACTGACAGAACCCGTTTGCTGGCCCAGAGCGCCGCCAAGGACATACACAAACATCAAAAGCATCGCGATTGGTGTTAGCACTACCGTAATAATGGTGTCGGGGCTACGGACGATATGCCGTAAGCTCCGGCGCGTCATCGTCCAGGTATCTTTGATGGTTTGCATTTAGTTTTCCTCCTTTGTACTACCAGTAAGTTTGAAGAAGACGTCGTCAAGCGTGGGGATTTGCTGCGAGAAATTCGTTGGCTCCAGCTTTGCGTCGCGGAGGCGGACGAAGAGTTCGACAAGGTGCGTAACGCTGCCATCTGTGGTAATCGTCAAAGTCAGATCGTCTCCCGAGGTGACTGCATAGTCTTTCTTGAGCACGGCTTGAGCAGCCTTAAACTGTGATTCGCCGGGGAACGTCAGTTTGATCAGGCCTCCTGGAACCAGTTTTTTGAGCTCGGCAGAGGTGCCTTTGGCAACGATTGTGCCTTGGTGCAAGAGAGCGATGGTATCGGCCAGTTCGTCAGCTTCCTCTAGATATTGGGTAGTGAGGAACACGGTTGTGCCGCGTTTGGCGAGTGCTTGGATCGTCTGCCACATCTTATTGCGAGCTTCTGGGTCCAGGCCAGTGGTTGGCTCATCCAAAAAGATGATCGCCGGGCTGCCGATCAAACTCATCGCGATGTCTAGCCGGCGGCGCATACCACCTGAGAAGGTTACCACCCGGCGATCTGCCGCATCGACAAGATCAAACTCTTTGAGCAAGTCGGTAGCGGTTTTAGCTGAGTCCGTTACATGGCGCAGATCACCGATAAGCTCCAAATTCTCGCGCGCAGATAGCATGTCGTCCACTGCTGCGAACTGGCCCGTTAGGCTAATGCTCTGTCGTACGCGCTCGGCCTCTTTTGTGACATCAAAGCCGTTAACGGCGGCCTCACCACCATCTGCCGTCATAAGCGTGGTCAAGATATTGATCGTCGTGGTCTTGCCCGCGCCGTTGCTGCCGAGCAGAGCAAAGATGGTTCCGCGGTCTACGGTAAAATCGACGCCCTTAAGGACGGAATTTTCCTTAAATGCTTTCGTTAATCCACGTACTACTATGGCCGGTTTCATCTTTTACTCCTTACCTTTAGGGCTTACTTGCTTGCGATACTCGTTCCATTCCTCATATAACTGCGGCAGCCGCACCGCCAGAAAGTCTCCCAGAGAAGCAGTAGCTTCAAGCGCCTGGCGCCGCTCTGGCGAAGCGTCCTTAAGGAGCTCCAAACCTTCGCGCGCTAGGTTCGCCATTTCGCGGTATTCGCTTGGATCGAAGCCGGTGTTTGCTTGACTGATATCGTTGAGGCTCACCAGATCGGCTCGAGTGCCAGCTGGCCGGGTGCGCGTGATGAGCTTCTGCGTCTCCAGTATCTTAAGCGCATTGTTGATCGCGCTGCGACTGGTGAGCAGGTTTTCGGCGATATCATTGATTGACTGCTCCATTGGTTCGCAGACCGACAGATAACCGATGACGCGGCCTGTAACGGGCGGATAGCCGTATCGCTGGGCGAGTGAGCGGCCCATATGATCGGCGTAAATAAGTATGTTATCTCTATTCATGTCATGTAATATAGCACAAATATATCAAATAACACAAATTTGTGTTATTTTATTTTTTTGTGTAGATTATGCTCAAAAGGCCGTAAAAAGAAGGTTCCGCACAGAAAAGAGGCTGGCTAGCCCTTTTCAGGGATGCGTTACTGATCCAGCGACGAAGTAGCTATGCACCCAAATCCCGCCTACTTCATCGACTTATCACGCTATTTGTGTTATTGTATGGATCATTGTTCCTCTTCCGAAGGAGTATCGGTGGAATGTAGACACTGCGGCTGGCACAGCATGAACGAGTGGCGTATTAAATTTGGAGGGGAATGTGGCACTCTAGAAGAAGCTAAAGCGCTTGAAACACAAGCCAGAAAAGCCGCTAGCAGGATGAAGGGGCGGCCAAGAGCAAAAGTCTATATTGTCGGCAGGGCAGTCCTTGTAGAGCTGAAATATTCAAGGGGAACAATTGATAGGGAGTACAAGGTCGCCGACACCCAATCTATCGCCGGCTTGGTAATCGCCGAATTTAATCGAAAGTTCTAGCTACACTCAAGCTCGAGTGTACGTCCACGCCTCTTTGGCCCCGCCCTGTCGACAACGCTATCGGCAGGGCTTTTTGCTTATGTATGATGCAATAATTTCTGGTGATCGCAGCGCGCCAGGGCAAAGACACAGGAGAACAAGGTGGGCCTAGTCGTACTAAACCTCCCGCCTTGCAGTCCCTTGTGTCCTCCGTCCCAACTAGAGCGGGGACTTTTAACATAGCTTGCAAAAGTGACAATTTTTATGTATAATTTGGCACGCAGAATCTCAACCCCAAGGAGAGATCGTGGCCACTAGCGGAAAATGGTGGATCAAGTATCGCATCGTAAAGCTGATACCAAAGGGCAACGGCTTTACGAACGGCAAGGCCACTGAAACTGGAAGGCTCGAAGCTGACACGTTCGATGAGCTACAGCGCCGGCTGAAGGGCGTCTATGACACGAAGGTGCGGGGCAAGCTACTGTCCCTTGATCATGGAGGTTTTGCCAACGCGCCGAGTGGAAGACGCCGCGACCGTCGTCGCATATCAGCGGGGTAGTTTCTCTTGACAATCTGTACGAAGCTCAAGGTTATTTCACTTGAGCTTCGTACAGATATTTTGTTTTCTGACGGCTGCAAAAAAAGAGACCCTGCCGGGGCAGAGGTCTCTTTTTTGTATTATGGCTTTAATAAGCCGGAACAATTCCTGGTGATCCCACGGGGACTCGAACCCCGGTTGCCGGGATGAAAACCCGGTGTCCTAGGCCACTAGACGATGGGACCATGAGCGAGGAAGTGGCAGTTTTTAACCGTCAAATAATACCATTTGCGCAAGATATAATCAACCTTAATAGGAGAGGGCCCGCCCAACCGAAGTTGGGCGGGCCCCAGTGGTTACTGATCGCGAATTCGCGTCGGAGCTGTTCGCGGAAACTGATCTTGCGAACGAGTTGAGCCAGACAAAGAAGCTCACCATGCCCAGGCCTAGGCTGCCCGAGAGCAGATTCTGGCCCAGAGGATGGCCGTCGGCTGGCTGAGCGTGAACCCCAGGGTCCCAACCACCAACGCCGTGCCAGTCCAGATGGGACGAACCGTGGAGGTCTTCATGTTGCTCTCATCATGAGCATGGATTAGTCGGTGGTTACCACCGGAGATTGGCCAGACAGCTCCGCAATGCGGTTGGCCAGATCGGCCAGGAACGTGCTCTGGTCGGGGTAGTCGGCGGGCATCATCGGCTCGCCAAAGGCCACGGTGACGCGTTGCCACATGCGGATACGGCGTGAGCCCAGCGGCCAGACCACATTGGTGCCCTGGACGCCGGCCGGGATTACCGGCGCACCGGTGGCAAAGGCGATGACCGCCACGCCAGGCTTGAGCTTCTGCAACTGGCCGGTGGGCGAGCAGCGGCCTTCGGGAAAGATGATCCCCAGGCCGCCGGCCTTCAGATGGCGGATGAGCTTAGCCGTGGCCTTCAGGCCAGAGGCGTGGTTGCCGCGGTGTACCGGCACGTGGCCGAGTAGCCACAGTATCATGCCCAGTACCGGTATGCGCCACAGTCCGCGTGTGGCCATGGCCGCAGCATTGCGTCGCAGCGCGCCCCAGACATAGGGCGGGTCGGCCAGTGAAATGTGGTTACAGGCTACCAAGGCGGCACCCTTGGCCGGCACATACCGGCGGCCTGTGACCGTCACCGGGAACAGCCGCGACAGCGCCAAGCTGCGCAGAAATCCGCGCAGTAGCTTGGTGAGTGCCCAGGCGTGGGGCTGCAAGCTTCGAGGTTTCACGAAGTGTCCTTTCAAAGCTCGATGGGATATTGACCGGAGCGGCCAATCATATATTATCTAACTTTGTTTAGAATCTGTCTATACTTTTCGGCCAAGAGCACGGTCTTCAACCTGCACTTCAAGTGAACGGCTACGCAATCGCTCCACGAATTCTGCGAGCCGCTGCGGAGCGTAGCCGCCAACGTCGGTACCGAGCAGTTCACCCTCGTTAGTCACCAGGATGAGCCAGAGAGGGACGCCCTGATTCAACATTGGCTGTCGGTCGCTGTCTTCATCCACGGCCTTAATGAATTCTATGGAGTTTGTCTTCATAAGTTGCTTAGCTGACTGAATAATCTTCGGCCTCAGAGCTGGATGATTAAGGCCAAACGTCTGGGGCTCTTGGTCAACGGGCGGCACAGAAGGTTTCTTGTAAATATGGGGTCTCACTATAGCATGGGGTGCTATACTTAACCATAAGCATTAAGATACGTCTATGAAACGCCAGCGCCGGTTGCGCAAAGCCACGCTCTTTCTGATTCCCCGACGCCGTAGCACTCTTGCCATGGCGGCTTTTATTATGGTGATGGTGGCTATTGGGATATATGTGGTAGGGCGAGGTCTGGGTGCAGGTACGTTTCATTTGAACGGCTGGCAGATCGTCGACCCAAACGGTGCCGTGTTTACGCCGGTGGGTGCTAATGTGGACGGGCCCCACTTTGTGTGGGGGAATCCCACGTTGGGTGAGAGCGGTTCGGCCCAAGCTGTCTGGAAGTGGAATGCCATCCGCCTAAACAGCTCACTGGATAGCGGTTCCGAGCAGTACCCACAGTACAACGCTGGCGTTACACCTGGTATCTCCGGTATAAACAACGATTTAGATGGCATTGTTAATGAGTATACCGGCCGCCACATGGTAGTGATCATTGACATGCATCCGCGGGGCGATTGCGGCTACCCCACGAGTACCGACTACGCTGCCATCAAAACCTGGTGGATTGATAAGGCCACCCGTTATAAAAGCAATCCGTACGTTTGGTTCAATCTGGAAAACGAGCCTGGCGGTGGTAACGCCGACAGCGCTTGGATTAATCTAGCTAATGACTTCTCGAGCGCCATCCGGGGTACGGGCGCCCAAAACATGATTGTCTACGATGGTTCTAATTGCGGCCAAGAACAGAGCTACGGCGGCGACTGGCGCAGCCAGAGCGCCTTTCTGCTATACGGCCCTAGCCTTAGAAGTAGCTATGGCAACGTTGTTTTCTCGGCGCACATTTATGGCAACTGGTCGGGCAAGGCCAGCCAGCTCACCAGCTTCATCCAGGCGATGCATAGCCAAAATCTACCGCTCATGATCGGCGAGACTGGCTGGATTGATGGCGACACCTCGGGCGACAACCCATTGCTCCAGGCTGGTACCCAGGCGGCCTTTAGTGTGGCGCCGGGCTTGGGCGTGGGCATATTGCCATGGCACGGTAATGGTTTGAGCGGGTTTGAGTTTGTAAGTGGCGATGCGCCATTCTACAACGTGGTGGTGAATGGCGCAGGCAATCCTACCAATCTGGACGCATTGGGCCAGCTGATTTGGAACTATGGCCACAGTCTGAGCTCTAGTACGCCGGTGCCTACGCCTATACCCATCAAGACTCCTACGCCAACTCCTACTCTTACCAAAACGCCCGCGCCGACGGCTACTCCTAAGCCTACCCCGACGCCCACGCCAGTTATCACCTCCGGGCCTAGCAGGTTACCCACGCCACCGCCGACCGTGCTGCCGATTGGTGGTAGCGGCTCTACGGCCGGCGGCGCCAAACCGCCAGTGGTGAGCGGTACCATTACGGTGGCGCCGCCAGCAACCACCTCGGCTACTCACACGACGGTGCTGGTGGACGGCCAGCCCGTTTCTGCCACCGATCAGCTTAATACCAGCCAGCTTACCAATGGCCGGCACACTATCACGGTAGAAACAACGCTGCCTAATGGCCAAAAGCAGCTAGCCAGCCGCACTGTCACCGTCCAGAACCAGCTGACGCCACTCCAAGCCATCCGTAATTTCTTGTTTGCGCCGTTTAGCGGCAATGTGAATCTAGTGAGTGTATCTTTAGTGCTCTTGGTGGTAGTGCTGGGTATAGGCGCTGGCCTTATTATTCGATACTGGGCTTGGCATAGGCATAATATGACGATGTAAATAAAAGAGGCCCAATGGAATATTGCATTCCATTGGGCCTTTAGCTGTGGCTACTTTCCTCCTCTAGCCTTGAGTTCAGTCGAGGTTATGACCTCAAATTTCCCCCCATGTGGGTATTTCCTTTGCCTCTTGTCACCGTTCATTTGGCGACAAACGAGTTTGGCATGAGTCTGGGATGTGGGCCCTTCGAAGATGCTGGTTCCTCCTACGTTCGTAACGTAGTATCGGCCAACACACATAGTGCCTCGTTTCTCGATCACTCAGAGACCGGTGTGCCAGCTTTCCGCATCCCCAGGGGAATTACGCGGTCTGATGCACGGCGTCTTCCTAACAGAGCTTGTCCTGCTTTGGCTGCCGGTTGTGCTCCTGTGCCTCTCTGAATGACCGTTCAGCTTCGGCATGCTGTTGTTGAACCTTCTTCAGCTGGCCCCTGGGAACTACCATGCCGCCATTCTGTTTGGCTTGCTGGTCGGCTTGCTTTCTGTTGTCAGAGCTCGAGAGCGGTACGCCGCGGGCATTGATTACAACGTACCGACCGAGCTTGCTGGTACCGGACACACGGTTCTCCTTCCAAGATCACAATTTCCTCACTGGTTGTGCTCTTTGCGCCAGGTGGCGAGGTCGGTGCTGAGGATGACGCCGTACGGCTTGTTCTGCTTGGTTGGGTCGGCGTTGTGCCTGGTAGCTGCGGTTGTGAGCTTGTGGTAGTTGTAGGACATCTCTCGAACATTGCCTCGTGAATCGATCAGCACATGCTTCGGTCCGCACACCTTACATTCTTCCCCTCGTTGTCAATGGCCGTTTATCTCAAAAACTCTCTAGCGATTGCTCCTAGAGAGTGGTACGGTAAAGAACGGAAAAGATTGTATCACAAAAAGAGGTCTTATGCTTGCTGCATCATTTAAACGTACCAAAATTGTGGCCACGATTGGCCCGTCGTCAAATTCGCCGGAGGTTCTGGAGGAGCTGCTACTGGCCGGTGCCAATGGCTTGCGCCTGAATTTTTCCCATGGTACGCACGAGCAGCACGGCGCGGTCATTAAGCTGGCACGCCAGCTGAGCCATAAGCTGGAGCGGCCGGTGGCTATGATCGGCGATCTCCAGGGGCCGAAGATTCGCGTGGGCGCGCTGCCTACCGACGGCCTGCCCTTTGTGCGCGGTCATGTGGTGCGGTTTGAGTATGGTGCTGATTATGACAAGCACGGCATTATTCCGGTGCAGCATGATGTGAGCAAATATCTCAAGCCGGGTGAGCGAATCTTCCTGCGTGACGGTCAGATCGAGGTAGAGGTGGAGAAGATCGAGAAAACTCTCATTACCGGCAAGGTGCTGGCACCGGGCTTGCTCTTTAGCAACCAGGGCATGAACTTGCCGGATACCGACCTGGGCGGTGACATCCTGACGCCCAAGGACGTGGCCGACATTGAATTTATGGCCAAGGCTGACGTGGATTATGTGGCGCTGAGCTTTGTGCAGACGGCGCGTGATATCACCAATCTGAAGGACCGGCTGAAGAAGCTAGGCGCCGACGTAAAGGTGATTGCCAAGATCGAGACGGCCGCGGCGGTGGAAAATCTGGAAGAGATTTTTGCCGCTACCGATGGCGTGATGGTGGCCCGAGGCGATCTGGCCATTGAGACCAAGCCTGAGGCGGTGCCGGCCGTGCAGCGCCGCATGGTGGAGCTGGCCAAGCAGTATCGCAAGCCGGTGATTGTGGCTACGCAGATGCTTGAAAGCATGATCCAGTCACAGTCACCCACGCGAGCTGAAGTGAGCGATGTGGCCACTGCTGTGCTCGAGGGTGCCGACGCTGTGATGCTTAGCGGCGAAACAGCCATGGGCTTGTTCCCGGTGGAGACCGTGCGCATGATGAAACGCGTAATTCTGTATACTGAGCGCGAAGAACTGGCCAAGCAGGCGCTGGAGCCGCGGCGGTTTGGTGATGAGGGCAACAAGGCCAATGCGATTTCGGCTGCGGCCGTAGTGCTGGCGCACCAGCTCCCGGCCAAAGTGCTCATTGCCGAGACGGCTACTGGGCAAACGGCGCTGAATATCTCGAGCCTCCGCCCATCGGCGCCCATTGTGATGGTGACGCACCAGTCGCGGGTTTATAATCAGCTGGCTATTGTATGGGGCGGCAAATCGTACCTGCACGACCAGCCAGCCGAAGCCGCCGATCACGTCGTACGCCAGCTGCGCGCGGCCGGTAACATTGCCCAGGGCGACGCGCTGGTGGTGGCTTCGGGCAATCAGCCCGGCGTTACCGGCGGCACCG
>JARIHM010000170.1 GCA_029288275.1 Candidatus Saccharimonadota bacterium
AGATGTGTATAAGAGACAGCACCGACACCGTGCAGATCCGGGTGGTGCAGTAGATAAAGAAAAAGCCCCTGGCCCGCGAATTGCAGGCCAGGGGTGGTTACGATGGTGGCTGAGCTGATTCTAGATTAGCAGAGCCCGCGTTTTACGAGGGTAGTTTCCGCACCCTGCTGCGGTTGATCGGGGTGGTGAACGCTTGAGCCCTTGGGATAGCCGCAATTCTTGCAGTCATTGGGCCTGCCGGGCGCGGCCACAAAGCCTTCGCAACTAACCCGAGTATTCTTGCCTCGTCCCGTCACCTTCACTGTGTTCCTTTGCGGTAGAAGATGGATAGCCATAACCACGCGTCCCCTATTTAACGCGTAAACGATTAAAAAAGAAAGCCCCTGGTCCGCGCTCAGTGCAGAACCGGGGGCTTTGGGTTATGACAGTTTTACCATCGGGCCGTAGCCCAGCTGGACGGGATCGGGTGGCTCGTGGCCGCTCAGCCACTGGTGCCAGCTTGACCGGTTGCCGTCCAAGAAAATTTGCCAGTGACGCATGAGCCGCGCATGGTCGTAGAGCGCAAACTCGCCGTCCACCATCAGGCCCGAGGCCGGGCGTCGTCGCCAGAGTCCAAATGGCCCCGGCTGGCTCTTGAGCTGGCAGCATTCCTCGAAGGTGATCTGAGCCAGAGGCCCAGCAAAGTGCTCCAGCGCGCCGCCCTCGTGGCCGGCTGGCACGCTAGCCGAATAGCGCCACGGTTGGCCTAGCGCGTCCAGCACCGAAAAGAACAGCTCGTAGCCGGAGTTGTGCGACCAGGTAATCTCGCGATGCTGGCCGATCCGAACCCGGAACCACTTTGGTGCCAGGTCCTGTTCGAGCGGTTGGCTGGTGTAGTGGTACGTTGCCCTCATCTCACGCTCCCATCACTTGGCCGGAAGGGGCAGTTGGCACATGATAGGCTGTTGACCTGTGCTTTGTAAAGCCAGGATGGCTGTATTTGGTTGAATTGCCTCGTTGGCACATAATGAAGGCAGTACTGCTCGTAAAGAAAAGGAAGCCCTGATGAACAAGAAGACGATTCGCGACATTGAGCTCAAAGATAAGCGCGTGCTGGTACGCGTGGACTACAACGTACCGATGAAAGATGGCGCCGTGGCCGATGATTTCCGTATCCGCGCCAGCTTGCCGACGCTGCAATATCTGCTGGAGCAGGGCTGCTCGCTGGTGCTGATGAGCCACTTGGGCGAGCCCAAAGGTGCGCCCGATCCTGCCTACAGCCTGCGGCCAGTAGCGGCCAAGGCGGCCGAGTTATTGGGTCGGCCGATCACCTTCTATGATGATTGCGCGAGCGATGAAGCCCACCAAGCTGCCGGAGCGCTGCAGCCTGGCCAGGTGATGATGGTGGAAAACGTGCGCTTTCATCCTGAAGAGCTGGCGGCGGACCAGGCCTTTGCCAAGCGCCTGGCGAGCTTTGGCGATGTCTATGTGAACGATGCCTTTGCTGTTGATCATCGCGATCAGGCCTCGGTGAGCACGGTGGCACAGTTTTTGCCGGCCGTGGCAGGATTGCTGGTAGAGAAAGAGGTTGACTACATTTTGGGCTCGCTTGAAACGCCCAACCGGCCGTTGGTGGCCATCATTGGCGGCGCCAAAGTTTCGAGTAAGATCGAGGTGCTCAAATATCTGATCCCCAAAGTGGATGTACTCATGCTGGGCGGTGCCATGGCTAATACCTTCTTTTTGGCCCTGGATAAGCCAATTGGCCACAGCATGGCTGAGCCGGATTTCGTAGACACGGCTAAGGAATTACTAGAGCTGGCTAAGCGCGAAAACTGTGAACTGATCTTCCCGGATGAGGTGGTAGTGTCGCACGATCCCAAGGCTCCCAAGGATGTGCGTACCGTCAAACTGGCGATGGTTAAGAGCGACGATTACATTGTGGACGTCACGCCAGCGTTCGCAGCTAAACTGGCCGAGGCGATCGGTGAGTTCCTTGATTTCGATAACAAGTCGACCGTAATTTGGAATGGCCCCCTGGGCATCACCGAGATCCCGCAGTTTACGCGTGGCTCTGAGGCGCTGGCCGAGGCGATCGTTGCGGTGCCGAACGTAATCTCCATTATTGGCGGGGGTGACACAGCCGCCTTTATCAATCAGGTAGGATTTCAAGCCAAATTTACTTGGGTGTCGACCGGGGGCGGGGCGTCACTTGAGCTCATGAGTGGCAAAAAACTGCCAGGCATTGAGGCACTACAAGACAAGGCTTGACGCTGTCGGTCACGTAGCGTACAACAACAGCACTGCTCAACGTTTGAGTTGTACCGACGAAAGGACAGCGTAATGGCCGAGAAGCGTGATCGCTACAGCTTGCTGCTGAGCGTGGCCGAGGCGCTGGTAAAGGCCGGGGATTACTCAGTGGGTTGGGCCGACGAAGCGCTGGCTCAGACGGCACCCGTGGGAACTCGGCTGACTGAGTTTAAGCCTGAGGCGGATAGTTGCCTCAGGCTCGGCTTTGCCAATAATCGCCGCTACCGGCTGACAGATCTGAGTCAGATCTGGGTAATGATCGATGGGTCGATCGAACTCAGTGTCATGGCGCGTCCTGATGCTGAGCCGGTCAAGGCGGTGCGGCTGGTAGCCATGCGCGATGACGATGGCTACGAGACCACGCTGGCGCGAGAGCTGGACCGGATTGGACTGACGCCCTCGGGCGGTAGGGTATTGACGTTCTTGCCGCCGGGCCAACTCACCGACCAGGCGCTAAGCTCGCAGTTGGCCGGCCAGGTGGTGTCTCACGTGGCACATCTTCAGAGCGGCACCGCCCGGCTGTACTTCCAGGATGGCACCTGGATCAACATCGCTCCTCACCATGACCATCTGTTGAGCTCTGTGTTGCTGGAGCCTTTTAACGCCTAGCGGCTCCGTCCCGCCGATTGCTTGCGATCGGCGGGACGTTTTGCTGATTACCGGCGGGGGCGTTACAATAAAAACCGAAACGAGGGTAATTATGGCGCGCTTAATTGTTGGCAACTGGAAGATGAACCTGAACCCGGGCGAGGCCAGCGTGCTAGTCCACCGGCTGGAGGACAAGCTGGCGGCCAAGTCCGACACGGAAGTGGTGATCTGCCCGCCTTTCATTGATCTCTATCCCATCTCGAAGGAGCTTGATAAGAAGAAGCTCACCCTGGGTTCGCAGAATATCCATTATCTGGATGAAGGGGCATTTACTGGTGAGATCTCGCCGGCCATGCTCAAGGGTCTGGTGTCGTATTCGATTATCGGTCATTCGGAGCGGCGAGCCATGGGCGAGGACGATAAGCTCATTGCCAAGAAAGTAGCGGCAGCCTTCCGCAATGATATTGTGCCGGTGCTGTGTGTGGGCGAGACACTGGCCGACCGCGAACATAAGTTATCCACCAAAGTGGTGATTGACCAGCTGACAGCCGATCTAGCCCAGCTCACTGCCGCCGATGTGGCCGAGCTCGTGGTGGCCTACGAGCCAGTTTGGGCCATTGGCACGGGTAAATTTGCCAAGCCCGATGAAGTATCACCGGTAGTGGCGGCCATTCGCCAGACTATCGAGGAGCTCTACGGTGAGGACGGCGCGGCGGGACTGCGGGTACTGTATGGGGGTAGCGTAAACCCAGATAACTGCGCGGCCTACCTGAAGTTGCCGGGCGTGGATGGTTTGCTTGTAGGCGGCGCTAGCCTCAATTACGAGGAGTTTGCGCAGATCGCCAAGGTGGCCCAGGATCTCAAATAACCTAAGGTCGCGCCTGGCGTCGGGTTGAGGTAGAATGGTGCCAGATGGACCTGCAGCCCACCCCCGACGAACTGAAGAAGCTGATTGAGCTAGCCTACCTGGGCGAGTGGCTTATTAATGCTCACCACGACGCTGATTTTCAGGATGAGGCTGCTACGGCTGCTATGCAGAAACTGCTGGCTGGGGCTCGCATTCCTGAGGTAGAGCAGGACGTCGAGACGGGCAACTATTATTTGACCTCTGACTGGACCGACCGACTCTACGATCAATACATCTTGGATTATGATGACCATGTATTCTGGGACGAACTAACTGAGCGTTTGGCGCAGCGGGATTTGGCGCGGGACCGTGGTGTGCCCATCGATCAGGTGAACCGTGATGAGGATATTCGCGAGCTGCGTCCGCGCGAAGAGCACTATCGCCGCGAACTTGAGGAGCATGGGGTAGAGCGGCTGGAACTAACCGACGACTTTTAGCGTAAGCGCAATAATGGTACACTAGCCCTATGCAGTGTCCAAAGTGCCAACATGATATGCTCCAGTCCAAGCAGGGCTGGTTATGTTTGAACTGTGGTCACATTGAGCCGGCGGCGCATACTATTCCATTGACGCATGACGATGCCCCGGCCGCTACATCAGCCAACAAGGAGACGACGCCTGTGCCGAACGATGATCAGAAGCCTGAAGTGACTACCGATAAGCCGGCCGCCGAAGAGCCAGCGAAGACGCCGGCTCCCGCTCCGGCCGGCAAGGACCATCCGGTCGCGGCAGCTCCCGTTGACGATAAGCCTGAGGAGGACGCCGACGAGCCGAAAGGTCAGAAATCTGAACCCACGGTTGACGCCGCAGTTTCGGTGCCAGAGACGTCGGTTTCTGTTGGGGATGACAAAAAAGAAGAGTCTAAGGCTGAGCCCAAGGAAGATGGTAAGCCGACCGCAGCCGACGAGGCTCCAGTTACTCCGGCTGACGAAGACGCCCTCAAGGACCAAGCGCTCGCCGCTGTAAATGAGGCATTGGCTCAGACCCCGGCGGCCAGGCCCGAAGAGCCGGCTGAGGCCAATGATCCAGCGCCGAAACCGGAGTCAGAGCCAGGATCTGCCCCGGCCGAGCCTAGCCCGGCTCCCACGCCGAGCGCTCCGGTTGATTCGATCTCGCCCGAGCCACCGGCTGGTCCGGCCATGGCTGCTCGGCCTGAGCCGCTGCATGCCGCTGAGATCCATCACCCACCTGTTAAGGCTCGGCCGGTTGATGCTATTGTGAAGCCAAAAGAGGCGGCCTCTACGCCAACCCCAGCTTCTACTTCCACTCCTGAGGCCGAACCTTCAGCGCCCGAGGTGCCCGCAGCTGAGCCTACGCCGCCGGCTCCCGAGCCTGAATCCAAACCGGAACCAAGCGTGACGTCACCGCCAGCTCCGTCGAGTCCGGAACCCCCGGCCTCTGTGCCTGAGGCGCCCACCAACCCGGCGCCACCGACTTCGCAGCCCGTCCCGGAGACGACTCCAGCTGCTCCCGCGCCGGCTCCTACGAATCAGACGATTCCACCCCTGCCCGGTGCTGGCAAGCCGCCGGTGATCGCGGCCACACATCCTGAGCCAGTTTCAAGTCGTGACATCATGGCCATTGTGGCTGGCATTGTGCTTCTTATTATCTTGGGCGCCGTGGCCTATCTACTCTTTGTTAAACATGGACTAGCGCTGTAGTTCCGCAATAAAGAAGCCTATCTTCGGAAATATCCGAAGATAGGCTTTGTTACTGGAGCTAGCAGAGCTTCTCCTTCTTCTTCTCCGGCTTATTCCTGCCTGAAACATCAGTGACATCGAGCATGCGCTCTGCCGGAATCCAGATCACGCCATCTCCATTACATCTCGGGCATGTCTCGGTCCCTCCCCAGCACGTTGTTGATGGCACGGTTCGACCATCATTAGTGGGGAGCTCGGGTTTATTGAGACGATGTGACTTATACTTGCCATGGCGACAGGCCTTGAGGACGCCATTGCCGCGGCACTTAGGGCAAGTAGGAGCTCGATATCCTGGCATAGGATGACTGCCTACCTTCGGATTGTCGGCGATTGGACTGGTGAACTATACAACAGAAAGCCGTACTATGCAATAAATGGCAGTGAGCCCAAGCAAGAGCGCGGAAGATTACACCTTACCCTT
>JARIHM010000002.1 GCA_029288275.1 Candidatus Saccharimonadota bacterium
CGCCAAAGGCGATGAACGGTATGCTCGCGATGATGTCCTCAAGCTAAGCCAAAATCTCTCCGGCTTTACTGCCAAAGAGGCGCTGGCCTTTACGGGCCTTGGCCGTAGCGAGTTCTACCGCTGGGTCAATGCCGGCTACATCACGGCCAATTCACCGCCGATTCGGACGTTGCAGCGATTTAGCCGAGCGACGCTTGAGACCTTTATGGTGCTCAAGCGTGATCTGATCGGCCCCAGCGAGGCGGCCCGTATCCTACGCGTAGATCAAAAGACCGTTTGGGCCGCCGGCCGCCGCGGTGACCTGGAGGTGATCTCGCTCGGTCCGCACGGCGATGGCCGCTATCGCCGCAGCCAGATCGAGCAGATTGCGCGCGAGGTTCAGCAGCTGGTTCCGGCCAAACGGCTGGCTCGGCGCTTTAGCGTCAGTACCGATACCGTCAATCAATGGGTGCGCCGTGGCTGGATCGAGCCGGCCAAGACACCTTATCGGCAGAATCATTGGTTTTCCGAAGCCGCCATCGCAGCCTTCGCACCCGCCTATCGAAGGCACATGACGGAACTGGGTCGAATCGACCCAGCCGCCTGAGGTCAATCCCCGCCACCACCAGTGGCGGGGATTATCAGTCTAAAACGAAAAGCGAGCCACTGGCTCGCTTTTGCAAAATAATTCCTGGTGGGTCCTAGAGGATTCGAACCTCTGACCTCTTCCACGTCAAGGAAGCGCTCTAGCCAACTGAGCTAAGAACCCGGGTTTACAAGGCATAACTATAGCGCAAAAGCGAGTCTGTGGCAAGGTAACTGCAGCGCTCTTGTCCTTCCCCGTCCTTAGCTCTATAATGGGCCAGCCAGAACTACTAGCACCCCTTTGCACCTTTGGGAATTGCATGGATCAGCCAAACGCTACTGGGCCACGGCTCGTCATTGAGCTCAAGGAGGACAAGCCAGTCCTGCATCCCTGTTACCACCAGACCACGCCCACTCCTCACTGGTACGCGGCCGCTACGGTGGGCGACGAGATCATAACCCACTTTGTTCGCCACGGCTGCCGCGTTCAGGAGCTGCGGCTTGACTGGGTTGGCCTTGATCCGAACACCGCCAATTTCGATTGGCGTCTTACCCTGAAGGACGGCCCAGTAGTTCAGGGCCAGGCCCAGAACCTTTCGATCAAACAAACCTCTGGCCTTTCACTCGATGAGGCCCAGCGAGTGATCAGGCAGGTCCTCAAGCAGATAGCCGAGGCGTTAACCGCTCAGCAGACTACGCACCACCAGGCCTGCACCCAGGCAATCGCCGCAGCCCGCGCTCGGGGCTAATCCGTCTATAGAAAGGACTGCATCATGCCCCGGCAGGACAAGCAGAAGGAGTTCGTGGTCACGAAGCCGGTCTTCTTTGGCCTCTTCACCACTGAGGTCTTCGGACCAAATAGCGAACCGGAGTGCCTGGAGTACGTCGACCAGCGCATCGGCCGCGGAGATTACACCAAGTATGACATCCTCCCGGCTAAGAAGAGAAGTAGCGATACTCCTTGAGGAAGGACCCAGGCGCTTTGCGTCTGGGTCCTTTTCATACAGCCGGGCCGGTAGACGCATAGACTTATACCCTGTTTTCCGGTACAATCACTACGTTCCGGACAATTAGCTCAGTTGGTTAGAGCGCTTGATTCACATTCAAGAGGCCACAGGTTCGAGTCCTGTATTGTCCACCAGGAATTATTTCACTTCGCTAAAGGCGGCCCGTGCGGGCCGCCTTTTGGTTTTATGACTTTTTATTGCATTTTATGAGGACTAATCACTCCTGGCCGTCACAGGCCCACCCAACCGATGAGCCCGTTTTTTTGCTGCCTTAAACATAAAAGCCGGCCCCCACTAAGTGTGAGAACCGGCATAAATGGCGGTGATACGCCACCTCATTGTGTGGCATGATGCAACAATTGCGTTACTTCTTGCCGTCGCGGCGATGACTGCCCTGGCGAAGCGGACAGCCCATCTTGTGAGGTGACTGGCCACAAGTGCACTTCTTACCACCGACGAGTGGGATCTTCATGGTCCACCAACTTTCGCGTCTTCCGAATGGGTAAAGCCCGTGAACTGCCCCCATAGTACCCCTGACTGGCTCCAGCAACAAGAGAAAGCCCTCCAAATTCTTTGATCCGGAGGGCGCAAAGGCTCGTGATAACACGAGCTACTTACGCTTGAGCCGGCCAGCAAACGGACAGTTAGCCTTTGGGCAGTGCGTAGTGACTCCATCACCCACTCGCGTCGTATTGACTTTGCGCACAGGCTCGTGGCAAACGTCACACTTGCCGGTAAGCCCTGTTTTCAACCTCTTGCCCAAGGACATTGCTACGCCTCTCCTAAGCCTAGCGCTTCTTGGCCGGCCTGCCTGGCATTCCCGCAGCGGGCGGGAAACACTCGGGCGTGTGATCATGCTTAAGCAGCTGAATTCCGTTTTTATTGACCCTTACTACCAGCGTCGATCGGCCGTATCTACACGTTGGTTTTGGCTTTCTAGCCATGTCATCACTTCCGTAGATGAGCATTGCCCCATCATTGTGGCGCGCCCGTTTATATACGTCAATGCAATCCCTGAGTGTTATCTGAGGAAAAGTATGTTTATAATAAATAGCAACAGATATTTTGGCAGCTTTTGAGGAAATATCTTGTAGGCTAATACATTATTTCGCTAATGCTTGCGAGGTCGCTATCTGGCACTGTAGGCTAGTACTAGTGTTGTCCAATATCCCAGCGTAAGAGGTTTGAGTGCATGCTGAGTCAGCAAATCGCCGATAAAATTCGCGCTAAGGTAAGCGCCCTCGTCAGCCAAGAGCTGCGGGTATTAGACGCAACCGGCAAATCGCTGGCTACCACTCCGGCGCTCAACGCCGCCAAAGTTAACCTCACCGAAACGCCCTGGGCTATTCCCTTTTCCTACGGCGGCAATGTGGTTGGCTACATTGTGCTCGAACACGAGATGCCCAACCACGATGAGATTGCGCCGCTTATTCGGTCGATCGCCGAACTGGTGATGCACCAGTCGATTGTGCTGGAGCAGATCCCGCGCCAGGATGAGCGGCTGGACAAGTTTATCTACGATCTCCTTAACCAGCCGCAGCCCGATTGGTCGCTCCTGGCGGCCGAGGCGCGCCTGTTTGACATTGAGTTGGAACGTCCGCGCATCGCCATTGTCATTCAGGTTGACGACCCCACCCTAGTGTCACGCTTTCAGGATCCCTCCAACGACCGCGAAATTCGCCTCACCCGCTATAAGTTTGGTATTAATCGTGCGCTGGACTCGTTCTACACCTCCAGCCGCGAAAATATCGTTAGCTATCTGGGCGGTACATCTTTCTGCATCCTTAAGGATCTGCTTACCGATGATGATGCCGAGCTCGGGGCTCAGCTGGAGAATTTCAAGAAGAGCCTCAACGCCATCTACGGCATCCTCAAGAGCGAGCTCAAGCTGCCCACCACGGTGGGTGTTGGCAACTATCACCCCAATCTGGAGGGCCTGCGCCAGAGTTATCATGAGGCGATTTCGGCCATTGAGCTGGGAGCTCAAACCTGGGACCAGGATCGCATCTACCACATTGATGATTTTGGCGTAGTAGCGCCACTTCTCTCGGGCGTGGACGAGAGCAACATTTACTTTTCGCGCGAGCTGCTCGAGCGGCTGGGCGAAAATCACGAGATCATCCAAACGCTGGAGGCCTTCTTTGCCTTTGATATGAGTCTGACCCGCACCGCCGACAAACTAGGCATCCACCGCAACACGCTGGTGTACCGCCTGGATCGCATTACCGAGACCCTCGGTTTGGACCCACGCGTGTTTGACGATGCGGTCCAGATCAAGCTGGCCATTTTATATAACCGTTTTGTGGAACCTACCCGTGCTGCTTAATACCACCCTTGCCAAACAGATTGTCGATAAAGCCCACTCTATTCTCAAGCGCGATATCCTCCTTGCCGACCTGTCCGGCCAGCTGCTAGCCAGCAACTCCGGGCTGCGGCGGCTATTTGTACCCGAGGCACTCAGCGTAGCGCAGACAAGCCGCGCTACCACAGCCGAGTTTAACGACCGCAAGACCAAATGGTGGCCGTTCGTATATGAAGACCAGACCATTGCCGTATTTGGCCTGCCGCTTGATTCGGGCCCCATCACCCAAGAGGCCATGACGCTACTCCAGGGTCTGGCTGAGGTCATTGTGTACCAACACTTCCTGCTCGATAAAATCCAGAGCGCCGAGCGTGTCCGGGCCGATTTTATTAAGAGTGCGCTGACGGCCGGTACTATTGATGTAGATGATATCTATCGTCAATCCGACATTCTGCAGCTCAACTTGCGCCTTCCGCAGGCAGTAATCCTAGCTCAGCTAGATGGTCTTGAGGAGCGGGTCCAGGCTGAATACACCCAGCTCTCACCAGAAGAACAACAGCTCCAACTCGATGCCGTCACCGAAGAGATGAGTCAACATCTGCGCGAGGGCTTGAAAGGCCCGCAGGATAACCTGGTGGCCTATATTGGGAACGATCAATTTGTGGTACTCAAGGGGATTGGCGGTGAAGGCCTCACTACCTTCAACACCATCAAGTTTATGAACGAAAAAGGCGAGCGTATCAGCGAACTGCTGCGCAAACTTGGTGCTAACTACCCAGTCACCGTTGGCGTGGGTCAGTATTATCCCGACCTGCGGGGCTTACGCAAGAGCTATCAGGACGCTAAGCTAGCGCTTGAGGTTGGTAGCAAGGTCTGGGGGCCAAATCACGTGTACCACATCAAACGCGTCGGTATGTTCATTACGCTAGCCAATACTCACCAAGATCGCAAAGCCGAGCTGGCGCATCAGATCCTGTCGCCCTTGTTACGCGATGAACAACTTTTTAAAACTGTGCAGGCCTTCCTGGCGAGTGGTCTTAACTTGACCGAGGCAGCCGAAAAGCTCCATATCCACCGCAACACCCTCATCTACCGGCTTGATAAAACCAAAAAACTCATTAGCCTGGATCCGCGCCACTTTGATGATGCTCTCCAGATTAAGCTTGGCCTCATGTTCTACCAAGAAAATGCTGGCTAATGGCAAACTGTTGTTCTAAATACTACGCTCATCCATATTCCAAACGAACTTCGAGTTTTACTCTGACTTTTCAGAACAAACTAGCATGAAACCACCTCGGCAGACGGTTATTCTGATACAAGTTGGCGAGCCTACCACTACAGAGGCTGCTGGGTATAGATAACGCGAGGTGAATGCATGCGCAAAGACGCCGGTCATGATGATTACGACCTGTTTTTTGTTGAACTCCCAACCGATCTAGACCCCTTAAGTGATCTAAGCACTGATATCCATGATGAGCACGACACACCATCGGCTTATGATGAAATCCAAGGCCTCAGTGCCGAACAAGTGTCGCATATTGCCCGCGATTTGCTCCAAAACGAACCTATGAATCCTGCTCGTTCGACAACCGACCCAACTGAAGATGGTCTATTTGCAGAGGATTCTCGGGCAGAAGAAAAATAAGGCTTGACTGTTCGGTTTGCGTTCGGTATGCTGGTCTCATGAGGTGAGAGGTTATCACTAAGAGGAAGGACTCGTAGCGTTTTAGGTTGAAGCTGCGAGCAAAGGAGTAGCATATGGCTGAGTCAGTCGAACAATTACGTATCTATAAATCCGCCCGTGGTCTGGAAGATCAGGTATACGAGCTGGTAAAAACTTTTCCCGCGGAGCAATTTTACGCTCTCGGGAATGACCTGCGACGTTCCAGCGCAGGGGTATCACACTACATTATGGAGACGCATCGGCTCTTTAGCTACCGCCTCAAGCTTGATGCGCTGGCCTCAGCTCGGCGCGAGGCCGAAACCACTCGGCGACATTTAGAAGCAGCCCACGATCTGGGCGCCACCGATCTCATGGTCGATGAGTATGTTGGGATTATCAAGCAATCTTGGGGTCTCACAAAATGGCTCAAATCCAAACTGACTGAGCGTCAAGAAAAGGCCGAGGTCGCCGCCAAGGAAGAAATGGCTGCTGCCGTCGCCTAGATCTAATCAGCGACGGCTTGGCGGAGGATGAACTGGTTTTGCGCAAAAGCCACATTCGCCAACTAGCAAACCAGTCATCCGAAGCTTTACGAATTAGTGGAGAGTCTATGGCCACCGAAATTATTAATGAACCCGTTACTATCCTCGCCTCATTTCGGCGTGGCCTGCGCGGCGGCGGAATCGCTCAGCCAGAGATCATGCACTGGCGCGGTCGCCGCTATCGCATCGCTCGCATGGGGCTACGCTACCCTACTCAGCAAGGCCACCGCATGCTCCATCGCTTCACCTTTGTTGTAAATGAAACAATGTTTGAAGTGGAATTTGACGCCGAGAATCTTACCTGGCAACTCACCAAGACCAGCGATGGAAATCCCGATTAATACCGCGTCACCGCTCACCATGCATGTGGACCTCAACGCCTGTTTTGCCATGACCGAGCAGCAAGCCAACCCTTTGCTGCAAGGACGACCTATTGCAGTTACCAATCGCTTGAGCAGTGATTGGAGCACCATCATTGCACCCTCCTACGAGGCCAAGCGGCTTGGCGTTCGATGCGGCACTCGCGTGGGCGAGGCCAAGCGGCTTGCACCCGGTATTGTTATTCTTGAAACTGATCCGCCTAAGTACCGTTATGTACATGGTGTACTTAAATCTATTTTTGAGGACTACGCGCCCCGCGTCACCATGAAATCAATTGATGAAGGCGTACTCGATTTTCGTGGTACTGATTATGTCCGGCGTGGCCGCTCGCTCCAGGCCATCGGCTATGAGATTAAGGCTCGCATCCGCGAAGAACTGGGCAACTGGATGACCGTCAATGTCGGCATTGGGCCCAATTGGTTCTTGGCCAAGCTAGCAGCCAGCCTCAATAAGCCAGATGGACTCAATGTCATCGATCATACTAACCTCGAAGGTATTTACCTTTGCAGTGCATTAACCGATCTGAACGGCATCAACGTCCGCTTCCGAAACCGGCTTCTAGC
Organism: Candidatus Saccharimonadota bacterium; assembly: GCA_029288275.1. Lineage (GTDB taxonomy): Bacteria > Patescibacteriota > Saccharimonadia > UBA4664 > UBA4664 > JARIHM01. The sequence goes on from JARIHM010000002.1 coordinate 7,023, forward strand.
GCAAGGTATCACCACGCCCTATGAATTTCTCCATGCCCCCGAGCAGGTCCTCACCAAGCAGGTCTTCCGAAGTATCAATGGTCGCCACTGGTATCATCGTCTCCGCGGTTACGAGGTGGATGATATTAGCTTTGGTATGCGGCACGTGGGCAAGCAGTATGTGCTTCACCACCGGACGGCCGAGCCCCAAGAGCTACGCCAGGTTCTTTATAAACTCTGCTATTACATTAGCCGGCGGCTACGGCGTTACGATCTGGCCGCACGGGGTTTATGGCTTGATATCAAATATACCCCAGCTCATTCGAGCGGCCATCTAGACACTCCACCAGATAGTCTTCCCCGCTGGTTTCAGCGCCACTGCTTCTCGGAGGCATTTTATAGCCTTGAAGATCTATACGAGAAGGCGGCCTGGTTGTTTAGCCAGAGCCCGCCTGGGCTAACGGTACAGCAGTTCTCACTCACTACGTATCAATTAGGGCAACGCCAGGGCGATCAACTATACCTCTATGAGACAGCACTCCAACGGGGTGAGCGAGTAGAGCAAGCCCTCCAGGCCGTGAATGATCGCTACGGCGAGCTAACGCTTGTCCCGGCTAGTCTCCTAGGCCACGAGAAGCACGTGCCTGAGAAGATTGCCTTTGGGAGCGTGCGATATCTGACTAAGTAGCACGCGACTGACGCAGTAACCGCACAAATTCAGCGACAGCAGCTTCCTGATGACCCGGTCGATTCTCTACCTGGTACTGATAGGAGTCGGCTAGGGGTAGCTCCTGCTTAGCAATTTCAAGACGCTGACGGATACTCACGGCTTCTTCGCCAGTGGACTGAGCACGGCGCTCTAGTTGTTCCCGAAGTTGCGCCAGCTGATCCTCTAGAGTATCGCCAGCTGGCCGAATAAAGAAGGTTAATGCCTCAGGCACCTGATCCATAACAGCATGGGCACCCGCAACCTGGATAACCAGGATAACATCGATACCTCGAGCCAACGGCGCCATGAGAGGCTCAAGAGGCGTACCATACTGGTTGCCGTTAAAGGCCTGGGTTTCTAGGAAACCGCCCTGCTGCTTCAATTCTTGAAATTCAGTCAGCGTACGAAAGTAATAATGCCGACCATCAATCTCATCAGCGCGGCGGGGACGGGTGGTACATGAAATTGACTCCTGCACTCGCCCGCCCTCAGCTTTGAGTACACCCTCAACAATAGTGTTCTTGCCAGCTCCGCTGGGTGCCGACACAATAATAAGCCGGCCGGAATCCGGCTTTCGTAACTGCTGCCGTAATTGCTCAATACCCACTGCCTCTCCAGCTCAGTTAAAAACAGATACATCATTATAGGCCGGAGCTGGAAAGCATCACAAGGCCCCGCAAGTTTTCCCCGCTTTTAGCTAAGGTTTTCCACTGGCTTATTTTATAGTCATATGACAATATATTGTCATGAAATGTCCTTTTTGCCGCGAGATGCAGACCGAAGTGTACAATTCCCGAAGCACCAAGTTTCAAGGACAGATTTGGCGACGCCGGCGCTGTGTAACCTGCCATGAGTCATTTACCACCTATGAAGCGCCGGACCTGGGTTTCCTCCAGGTAAGAAAACGCGGTAGCCGACGGCCCCAACCCTATTCGCGAGCCAAGCTCTACGCCAGCGTGCATGCAGCCCTTGCTTCAGCACCGGACAACGGTCAGGAAGTTGTCGATGCCATTACCGATACTATCGAGGCCAAAGTGCTCGATCTGCGCCAGCGCCAGGTAAGCAGCTATGAGATCGCCCGTCTTGTACTCCTTACCCTCAAGCACTTTAACCAGCCTGCCTTCCTGCGTTACTTGTCGTACCAGACCGAGCTGGCACGCGATCCAGCCTTTAAGAAGTCTCTCAGGGCATAGAGAAGCCCGGTCTATGCTGCGCAGACCGGGCTCAAATCTTAGAACTGGGCAAAACGCCTCATGAGGAGGACCGACGACGCGGCGCCAACACGAGCGCAAATACTGCCACCGCGGCTCCTGCATGGATAAACACTGCTCCGGCCGACAGATGCTTGATCTCACGAATGCGCTCATCGTGCCCGGGTTGCACGTAGTTGGCCAGCTCTTCAAGTGCGGTATTGGCTGCCTCGCTGCCCAGAACTGCGGCAAACGTAAGTGCCAGTAGCGCCCACCGTTCGCGCGACAGCCGCTGCCGCCAGGCCACGAGCGTCACAAGGACGCCCACCGCCGCTTGAATGCGAATCGCCCGGCCCTTACGAAAGGCCAAAGCTGCCCCGTCGACGGCATCGAGGCCGGCCCTGAAGTCGCCCTTCACGCCCGGCATGCGGCGGGGTCGCGGCCGATACCGCCGCACTGCCTCACGAATCCGCCCTGTCTTGTGCTCAGTCGCCATCCTACCGTCCTTCGTATAGGGGAACCGTGCCGGTAGCCTACCATAGCTTTTAGCCCACGCCAAGCCTTAGATTAAAAGAATCCACCAGAGCGCCCCTCTCGGTGGATTCTTTTTGCTTGTAAGCACCGGGGCTAGGCCCCGCTCACGGGCTAGTTTTTCTTATCGCGGCCCTTGTCCTTATCGCCCTCGTTCTCTTCAGATACTACAATGGGCTGCTCCTCCTGAGCGCTCTCAGGCACGGCCTCGCCAACGGCTTCGTCTAGCTCGGCCAGCTCAGCATCCGAGCGCGGCGGTTCAACCCGGGCCACCAGGGTAGCCTCGTCTTCGATCAGCAGCTTCACGCCCTGAGGCACAGTCAGGTCGGCTACGGTGATAGTCTTCTCGAAGTCGTCTAGCACCGAAATATCAACCTCGATGGCCGCCGGCAGATCGCCCGGCAGCGACTCAACCTCAACCATTTCGAGGTTCTTTACCAGAATACCCTCGTCCTGGTACACCGCCGTGGACTCGCCCACAAAGTGCAATGGCACTTCGGCCTTGAGCACCTCATTCATACGTACAACATAGAAGTCGATGTGCGTTAAGCCACCCTTGAGCGGCTCACGCTGTACATCATGCATCAGCACGTTCTTGGTGCGGCCTTCGCCGACTTTGAGAGCAATGATCTTGTTGCCGCCGGCGTGGCGATAGGCGTGCTCCGCCTCCTTGGCGCTCAATACCAACGATTCAGCCTCCACACCATGGCCATATACCACGGCAGGTAACTTGCCTTCGGCGCGCAAGCGCGCAGCTTTTTTGCCATGGGCGGTACGTTTGTGAGCTTCGAGCGTAATCTTATCCATATCAGTAACGGCTCCTTTGGGCGTTATTTGCTTCGCTTCACCAACGAATGCGACTTGCTGATCCAGCGGTGGAATTCGGCGATCTCCGAGGCACTAATAGCTCCTTTGGCAGCAAACTTAGCCTCTTCGCTTTGCTTGAGGTCGTTGCCCCGCTTGCCCGTACGCTGATCCTGAGCGCTCATAGTGGCAAGCACCGGCAGCGAGCAATTGTGGCACGATAGCTGCACAAAACAGTACAACTCAACCTCGCCCAAGAATCGGATATCGTCAAAGTGATAGTTGGTGTCGCACGAGGGGCACTTATAGAACTCTTGCAAGTTCTTGATGAGCTCCTGAAGGTACTTTGGCTGCATGACGATGCCTCCTCGTTACTGTCTTATTCTACCATTCCCGCCGGTCAGACACCAACCTTAGCAGCAATCAGCTCCCAGATAGAACCAAACAGGCACGATGTGAGCTTGGCCCATGAGCCAGTATATGTTATAAAGTAGCGCAATCGCATCAGATCGCACCTCAAGGAGACTCATCATGGCCAAACGCTTACGTTGGGCTGGATCCCCCACGCTTCCGCTCTCAATGAAAGACTGGGACGAACTGGCTAGCTGGTCGCTGGCCAGCCTGAGCATACCGAGCCACAATATCTTGGCCCGCGAACACATCTTCACCCTTGGTGACCTGCTCCTTTATACGGCTGACGACCTCGGTCGGCTTGCGGGTATTGGCGGATTCAGACTAGACCGAATCAAGACGAGCCTTGCAGCCATTGGCTTGGCCTTACCAATTACCCATCAGCTCTCCGCGGCGGCCGACTTCTGGACCAGCCTCAGTGCGTGTGAGGACGGTCCCAGCTTCCGGGTACCCCGCCACGCTATTAACCGTATTCCGCTTGGCCCAGGACCAGCTGGCCGACGCATTCAATCGGCCTCGCCCATCGTAAATGGGCTGCTAACCATGCTGGATATCCGGGCGGTAGGACAATTCCTCAGGCTCGATATCGATACCGCCGTTCGCCATCTGATGATTGGCAAGGATTATTGGGCCCAAGAGGTCTACTGGAGCCAGTTAGGCGGATCAAATCGGGTCTTCGCCACCTATACGCAGAACCGGTTCTACGCCCTGGCACTTCACCTGTTCGCATTTAAGGTTGGTCTCAGCCAAGATGACCGCATCCTTACCCTATTCAGGGTCAGCTAGCACCGCTGCCCGAGACCACTGGTTTCGGGCAGTTTTATTTAAGGAGCAGTTTACGCCGGCGCACCCAGTTAATCCACACCAGCGTACCAATAGCCGCAGCCATCAGAGCTACGAGCACAATGAGGGCAATAAGCTTGGCAAACGAGCCAATAGTGAGCGCTACCACACCAAAGGCCAGGGCTACGGCGTAGAGCGTTAATACAGCCTGACGCTGATTTAAGCCCACATCAAGCAATAAATGATGAAAATGCTGCCGGTCGGCCCGGAAGGGCGAGGTGCGCTTGGCCAAGCGCCGCGTGGCCGCCCAAATAGCATCCACGATCGGAAAACCCAGCACTAGTGTAGCCGTAGCCACTTTGGCCCCAGAGTAAATCGCCAGCATGGCCAGCACCAGGCCTAGGAAATAAGCGCCAGAATCACCCATAAAGATGCGTGCTGGATAGAAATTGTACGGCAAGAAGCCAAAAGCGGCTCCGGCCAGAATGATTGCCAACAATGCCACGGCCGGCTGCTGCACATGGGGACCTACTGCCAGCAAGAACATAATAAAGGCGGCAATACCGGACACTCCGCAGGCCAGGCCGTCGAGACCGTCGAGGAAGTTTACCGTATTAGCCAAACCTACCATCCAGAGTAAGCTCAATGCATTGGCAATGGGCGTCACATGGAAGTGCCAGCCCAGGAGATCAAGGGTAAAGCGACCATAGCTCAGATCGATCACCCCGCCGAGCGGATTAGTAATACTTGTGATGCCAATACCACCAGCCAGTGCAATGCCAGCCGCCACAAACTGCCAAATAAGCTTGGTCCAGGCAGACAGGCCGCGCATATCATCGATGACACCCACCATCACCAGTACCGTACAACCCAGCACAAGCGCGGCCAGCTGGCGCGTCAACGGCAAGAACACCGCAACAGCCACCAGGAACCCAATAAAAATGGCCAGACCGCCCAAGTAGGCAATCGGATATTTATGGATTTTGCGCTCTTCACTCGGCCGGTCCATAATCCCGCGGGCCAGCGCATAACGGCGCACCCACGGGGTGGCAGCCGCGCTAACGGCAAAAGCTAGCCCAAATCCTAGCAGGTAGATTAGCATAACTCGCCTCCGGTCACTTCCGAGTAGCCTTTTCGGTGATGTAAAACTCCAGATAACGGCCCAGCATCAGGCGCGTTTGAGCATCAATGGCTGCAAAGGAACCAAACAGAATCGATGTTACGGGCAGCAGTATCCACTGAGCTAGCATCCAGATATTGCGAGTCCGGCGGTAGCGAGCTGGCCGTGGCGGTAGCGAAATCATGCTAATGAGTACCGTCACCACAATACCCACCGAGGCAATCTGCAGAATCCGGCTTGTAATGATGGGCAGCTCATGGGCCAGTGTGAGATATGAGAACTGCACATTCAACAGCAACGGCATCCAAGCTACCGCAGTCAGCGTGATGGCGGCAGTAGCCCAGGAAATGTGACCCTCTAGCAAACGACCGATCTGAACAAGTTTACTACTCCATGGGATACGTTTGTTAGTAATGGATTGTCGCACAGCATAGGCAAAATCACTCACGCCCCAAGCCCAGCGCCGCTGCTGCTTGTACTGCGCCCGAAACGTTTTAAGGTAGGTTTCGGCCAGCACTGCATCTTGGTAGATCGGCGTGTACACCGGCACTACGGCGTGATCGCCATCGTAGGCAAAGTAGGTCCGCCAATACTGATGACCGTCTTCGACGATGGTCGTAACGCTCCAGTAATCGGTGGCAATGAGCGCAGCCAAGCTCTGGGCATGCGCCGCAAAGTTGCGCAGCCGGTGCGGCCGCATCGTTTCCATGAGAAGCCAGAATGAATTACCCGTAGCCATCACGCGCATAGGCGCCGGCGCGTCCCAGATGTTGTTGTAGAACATTGGGATAGGTTGAAAAGTCTTACGCACCCGGTTTGGATCACTAGCATAGAGGTAGCTCAAGTAGCTAAAGTAGTTCTTGGAAGCACGGTGATCACAGTCGAATGTTGTAATAATTACACGCTCAGGGTGAATATTTCGAGCTCGAATCATTTCCGTAAGCTGCCGGCCGGCAAAGGTAATGTTGCCTCCCTTGCCTCGTACCTCCCCTACCAAGCCATCCGGATGCTTGATGGCCGTGGCCAGGTAAAAATGCTGACCATACTTCTTCAATAGCGTCTGCACGTTTTGCTCGGTGCGCTGGCCACCCCGCTCTTCGTAGGCGATCACCAGCATGAGCTGCTTCTTAACCGGAAAATCGACCTCAGTGAGCGCCTTGACCGACGGTTCTAGAATATCCATCGACTCGTTCGCCACAGCCATAATAACTGCATGATAAATCTGATCAGGATCAAGCAGCAGCCGGTCATGAGCGCAGAGTTCAGCTAACCGGTCACGATCACGATGGAGCTGGGCCCGACGGTCGGCTGTGGCACGCTGGCGCAGTGTCTCCAGCTCTTCCAACTCGCTTTCGGTCCGGGCCAGGTAGCCGTGGGGATCTTGCAGCCATCGCAAGCGTTCGTTCCAATCAACTTTTTGCGCATCATGCAGCCGCCGATAGCCGCGAATAAGATTGTAGCTCAACACAAATGACTTCATCATCCAGTACAAATCAAAGGCGATAATGAAATAAGCTACGGCTACGGGCTCAAAGAGGCTCAAAATGATCGGCCCCACCAGCAACAACCACGTGAGCGCGCCAGGAAAGATCTCCAGTGCCCGCACAAACCAGCGACGATCGCTCCAATGCAGTACTTCAGGCTGACTCATTGCACCACCATCGAGAAGGCATTAGAGATAATCAGACAGAACAGTGTCACCACATTCGCCCCCACCAGCAAAAAGAAGCTAGCTATACGGCTGCGGCCAAAGGCCTGAAACGCCAGCACACCGTTTACCAGGGCAATACTCAAGCCAAACAGCGCCGTCAAAAACGGGCTGTACCACGGTCCCAGGCCATCAAATCCGCCCAGGCTCGAATAGCGCACCGGCACATCGGTGCGTACTGCGGGAATGTGCAAGGCAAGCAGCACCACATTAAGACCGCCAATAACCAGGGCAGAGGCAAGCAGCCACATGCTCAGGCGGTCATGAAAAAAGCGCGACTGGCGCACGTCGTTAAGCTTACTAGTGAGGTTCTGCCGAATTGAACCAAGTGGCGGCAGGGCTTTCATGAGAGTAATTATACCATTTCTTAGATGATTGCTAGGCGTTTGGTCTAGCGACCGCTTCTGATTTGCGCAAAACTAAACCTACGCTGGGCATATCAGCAAGCAAAGAAAAAGCCCCTCTGACGTTTAGTCAGAGGGGCGAGGTGTGGGGCGCCAGCTCTCACTGGCTCCCCTAGCAAAGCCCGGGCGCAACGCCGGGCATAATCTCAAAGGCTTCATCACTACGACCTGCCCGTCATAGCTCCACCATTGAGTGTCCGCTGCGGCACTCCTCGGGAAGAGAAGGAACCGGACAACGGATAAAAATTGGGGTGTAGGGCTCGAACCTACGACCTCGCCTCATGGCGATGCTCTCACCAACTGAGCTAACCCCGAACCTGGCTTAAAACGTGCCAGGTCGTCTTCTTATTATAAACATCCATTCGTTCAAAGCTGGCGGGTAAAACGCGACTTCACTTTTCACTTGTGGCTGCAGGTGCGGTACTGCTTGGCCGGCCTCAAGAGATTCTCATCTCCATCCGCCAGGCACTCCATTATAGTACAATGATAAGATCATACTACATTAGCGTAATAAAGTCAATAGAGAGCTGAAAATGGAGCCTAGGGCTACAATTGTAGTGTCAAACCAACCCGAGAAAACACATCATAGCCCTGCTGCTGAAGCTCAGCCAGGAGCTCGGGCGTCATAATCATGACAAAACCTGGCGCCACCTGAGCCGCGCGGTAGGTAATCCCCAGCTGGGGCTCAAAGAGCTCGATCATTCCACCCGGGTATTGTGCGATAAAACTATAGAGAAGTTGAAAATCTCCTCCGTGATAATGCCAAACCGTCTTGTGCCCGTTACCTACAGTATCAACCAATTCGGCAATGGTGCTCACCGCGACATAGTGATGAGACTGCAAGCTTCCGACGGCCGCTACCGCATCAGTAGTTAGAATCAGTCCCGCTTCACGCTGGCTAGCCTGCTTTTGGATAAAGTCTTGCATACGATCCATTACGCTTATCTTACCTTATACTTATCCGGATTTTCTACGATATCGCGGATTAATTCCGCTAGCCGGAGCGATAAATTATGGGCGTCTTGCTCAACCAAGGCATTATCATAGTACCGCTTGACCGCCTCACTTTGAATGCCAAGGCCGATCACCGTTTGATCACTATCCCGGGTAATTCCTTGGACGACGGTCTTTAAATTATATTCGGGTCCAGCATGCGCCTTTGATGGAATCGGCTGGCCATCAGATAGCACAATTAAGTATTTTTCCTGAGCCGCCCGGGCAGCCAGGTGTTGTGAAGCGGTCTGCACGGCCCAGCCATCGTCATTGCCACCCGACGCACTACTTACAACTTCTCCAAGCATGGCTGATATATCGCTACGAATGGTGGTATCAAGCGGTTGATCGAACTGTTTGTAGGGATGCAACTTCGTATTAAATCCGATAATCTCGGTGGGCACCTTTAGACGATCGAGCGGCTCAGTCGTGGCGATCAGAGCTTTAAAGGTCTCATGAATTTTAGTGTCTTCGGGCTTATCCCGACTGTAATCCACGTTTTCTTTGAGTCCCTCTACCATTGATCCAGATAGATCCACCAAGAACAAAAAGGCGTAGTCTTTTTCGGTAGGTGCGTGGCGCCGCTCCCAGGCCCGACTATCAGCAGCTGAAACCCCACGGCCTTTTTCGCGCATCCGCCGAGCTACATCAAACCGGCTACCCCGCCGATGACCACTAGTCCAGCCTCGCTCACGCCGAGCCACAAAGATATCCTCAAGCTCATTAGTTATGCGGTCAATAGTTGGCGCCACGGCTTGGCGAGCCTTCTCGTAGGGCGTTTGAGCAGTGCTAAGACGTTCGATAGCGGCGCGAATCTCCTTAAGACGTGCCTCCTGCTCAGGATCTCTCTCAACTGCCGGGCCGGCCGGGCTCGGGGGCGACTCAACGGGCTTTTCGGGTTCCTCATGACGATGCGCCTCTTTACCCTGCACTACCTCCTCCAGATGGCCGCCCTCAACGCCCTCGTGCTCCGCAATGGCCCGCTGCTCAAAGTCTGACAGCCGCTCGGCCGCCGCCTGAGCTCGGGCAGCTTTTTCTTCGGGAGAAAGAGTTTCTAGGTGCTTTTTGATCTTCTGCTTGAGCTCATCGGACAGCTCATCAAAGTTAACAACCGGCCGACCAGCCTCTCCCG
>JARIHM010000015.1 GCA_029288275.1 Candidatus Saccharimonadota bacterium
AGACCGGCAGCGGCGGAGGCGGCGGCACAGCTGGTGCAGCCGGCTGAGTCGGCACCGGCTCGGCGCCGACTGGTATTAATGGAACATTGGCCAGAGCATCGTTCGGCGCCGGGGCGGCCGTGGGTCGGGCCCAGCGCTTGCCACCCGTAATATCGTTAATTGACAACGCTGCCGGATCGCGCGGTGCTGGCGCTGCCGCAGATGTTGGCGGTAAGAGTGCCTGGTCATCTTTGTCTTCAGGGATGATGGGCACTGGCGCCGTCATCGCCTGGCCAGCCGAATTAAGCGCCAAAGGCTGTGACTCGGCCAGCGCCGCACCATCGGGCCCGGCTACCTCAACCGGCGGGGCACCAATGGGTGGCGGGGTGTGGGCCAGACCAGATAGCACCGGAGCGGTTTTGGCTGCCGCCGCCTCAATCGCCGCAGTTGGACCCGCCGTGACACTTGGTGCCGGCGCGGGGGCCGGTAGCTCCACGGGCGGCGCGCCAATAGCTGGTGGCGTAGCTGCAGCCGTGGCCGGGACTGGCGCAGTACCGCCCAGGTCCGCCGGCAGCGGCGTAGTAATCGGAAGCGTGATAGGAGTTGGTGGCAGCGGAGCTGGTGCGGAAACAGGCATAGGCTGTGGCGCCGGCTTGACCGGCGCCGGAACCGAGCCCTGAGCGGGAGCTGGCGTCGCACCCACAGGCGGGGCACCAATGGGCGGCACATTGTTCGACACCATGGCCGTCGAAGCCGGCGCCGGCTCGGAAACAGGCCTCGTAGTCGCCGGCGCGAGCGTATGTGCAGGCACTGGAGCCGGTGCTGTTGCAACCGGCTCAGGAGTCGGTGTAGCCACAACTGGCTCCGGTACGGCCGGAGCCGCCGGTGCCGGTTCTGGCACTGGGGTACTCGCGGCCACAACCGGCGCCGGCTCGGCAGCAGGGACCAATGCTGGAACGGCCACCGGCGCCGTACTCGGGGCCCGACCCGTCAGCCGGCTCGTAATATCCGCCTCCACTGCGCTCTTCACCTGGCCAAACTTAGCCGCGCTCAGCTGCTTAATCGCCAGTCCCAGTTCCGCGTTCACCGTGCCCAGAGGCGGCAGGTTCGACATCGTAAAGGGCTGGCTGGGCAGGCCACCAATCATTAACCGCAGCGCCGAGTGGTAGTTGGGAATATTTACCAGATCGCTGGCATCAAACACCGGTGCAAACTGCTTCACCATAAACTCTGCGTCTTCCGGACCCATGCGATGAGCCACGATCGTACCAATGTTGCCAAACACCGCATCCCGGATCTCATCGCTCAACTGACCAATAAACTGGTTGGCCACGATCAAGTTTAGCCGATACTTACGAGCCTCACTTAGAATGCTGGCAAAGCTATCGGTGGAGAAGTTTTGAAACTCATCCACATACAGGGCAAAGTCGCTGCGCTGATCCTCCGGCGTATCGGCCCGGCTCATGGCTGCCGCCTGGAACTTAATCACAAAGATCATACCGAGCAGCTGCGAGTTCAGCTCCCCGATCCGGCCCTTACTCAAGTTCACGATCAGGATCTTGCGGCCATCCATTACCTCGCGAATATTAAAGGCACTCTTGGTCTGGCCAATGATATTGCGCATCATCTCGTTGTTCTGGAAGGCACCAAACTTGCTCACAAACCAGCCTAGCATCTCACTCTTGTGATAATCGCTGGTCTGGCCCATTTCCTTGGTCCAGAAGTCAATGACGGTCGGGTCTTTCAGATATTTAAACTTCTGCTTAAGGTACTCGGTGTCAGTAAAGACTTTAGGAATTTCAATGAAGGTCGAGCCGTTTGGATCACTCATCAGAGTGAGCGCAGCGTTACGGTACCAGTGCTCATAGCGCGGACCAATGATGCCGGTGTGACCTGGGTCGTACAGCTTGTACAACATGCCAATGGTCTCTTGCACCAAGAAGTCTTTTTGCGCCGGATCACTAAACTCAAACAGGTTCAGACCCAACGGATACTCGGTATCGCTGGGGTTAAAGTAAATGACGTCTTCTGCCCGCTCCTTGGGCACCATGCCCAGCAGCTTCTCCGCCGTGTCACCGTGCGGGTCAATGAAGGCAAAGCCGTTGCCAGCCAGCATGTCTTGTACCGCCAGGTTCTCTAGTAAGGTCGACTTACCGGTACCCGTTTGACCCAGAATGTAGGTGTGGCGCCGGCGATCCTCGGTAGAGAGGTGAATCTCTTTTTTGACACCGCGGAACTCATTGTAGCCAAAGAGCAGGCCATCAGTGGGCAGGTGAGCCGGACCATCAATCTGCTTACTCTGCTGGCGCTCCACGTTGGCCGTGGGGATAAACTGCGAATCAGGCAAGTGGAACAAGGTAGCCAGCTCTTCCGAGTTCAGGATGTTTGAGCGCATTTCAGGCGGAAAAAAGCGGAAAATAAAGGCCGTAACTAAACCTTGCACATCAGCCGCGGCCCAAAACTTAAAGCCGTTTAGACCCGGCCGCTCAAACAGCGCGAAGGCCGTAGCTACGTCGCGCAGTACCTGCTGGCTTTTCTGCACGCTGTCGGTCGATACCAGTATCCGCACCAGCACTTCAAAGCCCGGGTGCTGAGTTTTCTGTTCTACAGCGGTGATGGCCGCCTGCTCCAGGTTCGACAACTGCGCTGCCTGGGCCTGGCCATGCTCGGCTATACCGGTGTTGGGAGCTGGCGCCTTAACGGCCGCCTTCACGAGATCCGCCGCAGTAAACTTAAGGCTGCCCGCCTTACCCTTGCGCAGCCGGGTAATCAACCACTCGGCTCGTTTCACCCAAGCCGGAGCGGCGGGTCGCAGCATAATTTGAACCACTGCGCCATCACCCTTACTCAGGCTTGAAAGCGTGGTGATGATGGCCTCCATAGGGTCACGCTCCAGCGATTCATAGGTTGCTACGGGATAGGCGCTCTCAGCCTTGAGCACCATTTCACCGCCCATCGTGGCGGCGAGCCGGCCCTCCTGATTAAAAATATTGTGGTCTTCCACCTCCTCCATGCGAGCACCTGGATAGGCCGTTTGAATGGCTTTCTCCACCGTGCTCACCATGGCTACCGGCACAGCCGCATAGAAATGCACCAGGCCTTCAGCCGCTACAAGCTCCAGAGCGATGTGGCGCTGGCCGTAAAAGCGGCTCTTAAAGCCCTCCATGGCTGTACCAGCTAACAAGTTGTACATCACCTCAGCCTGGGCAGTCTTCTCGCGCATTACTTCGCGGATGTCACGACTTCCCGACTGAGTGTCCGCGCTCGGCGGCGGCAAGTGAATGAGCACCGGCACCATCTTCAGGCCCCGCTCTATGGCCTTGGCCCGGCGCAACTTGCGCTGATACGTGAAATAAGCCACGCCACCAAGCCCGGCGCCCATCGCCAGGAACACAAGTACTACGATAACAATGCCGTTCAGCTCCTCACCCTCCGGAACCCGTTATTTCTTATCGGGCTTTTTGACCTCAAAACCATACCGTTTCTTCAGGTAATCTACCTGCAATCCCTCCACCGCTTCCTCTTCGGCATAGGGATTACCGGCCGTCTGGGTAATGGCATGCTCCGCTGCATCAACCCACTCCGGCTCCACTACGTCCTGATCGTTCGCCACTTGCGGCGGACCGGCTGGCCCAGCCGAAGGCTGCTGGCCAGTGGCAGGCATAGACGCAATGGCCGCGGCCACCTGATCCCGGCTCAGCTGTGGAG
>JARIHM010000021.1 GCA_029288275.1 Candidatus Saccharimonadota bacterium
GCGCGTACCATCGCCGACAACGCTCGGGCCCTCGGTCTCGACTGGGGCTACATTCTGCACCAAATGACCGTCGAAACCTGGCTGGCTGCACCTCAGCAGCAGACTGATCGGCGACGTTACCAGCTCATCATTGCCGATCCGCCATATGCTCGGCTTGAGGACGATATATTAGCTTCATTAAGCAGTTTTTTGGCACCTGGTGGTGTAATAGTGATCTCTCAAACGAGCAAACGGCCTTCGCCTGAGCTGCCAGTGGCGCTGATTAAGGCTAAGACCTACGGCGACACCACGCTGAGTTTTTATCAGGCTAAATAGAAAATATGATAAAATCAACAAAGTTCGCTTAAGAACCACCGTGCGGATGTGGTGGAATGGTAGACACGCTAGCCTTAGGAGCTAGTGGGGCAACCCGTGAAGGTTCGAGTCCTTTCATCCGCACCAGGCAATTATTCTAAACATGAAAAGAGCCCACCCGAGTCGGCCAAAACGCAGCAACCTGCGTGGGCTCTTTTCGGGTGGACTTTAGTAGTACTCATCGTCCTCGGGCGGTACGATCTCGTTGATCAGTCGCTCGCCGGTCTCGAAGTCACCATTGGCGAACGCGGTGACGATCTTGATGAATTGGGCCACTGTGTAGCCGCGGAGGCTCAGCGAGTAGGTGTGCTTTTCGCCGGCACTGGTGAGAGGAGTGAGGTACGTCTCGGGCAGTCGCTGGACCAGCCCCGGATGTATGATGACACCTCGGCTGACCAGGTTGGCCTGCTCGCCCTCCTTGTGGCGGCCGGTGATGTCGTGCGTGGCCGGAAGGGTCTTGACGTCTTGGGGTGTGATGCTGAACATGGCTCTCCTCGGTGCGAGTAGATGACGTTCTATGTAACACAATGACATATATATAAGTATATGTCAAATAATGCTAAGGCGAGAGCCTGGGGAGATATTGACTTATACAAAAGAGATTATAGTATTAATCCGGGAATATTCGTTTCGTTTGTACGGGGGTTCCATATGCCTTTGCCTACGCTTCGCAGTCGAATCCTTAAAAGGATAAAAGACAAGGGCGAGTTTGGCTTTGAGGCAGGCAGATACGGTCTTGAGACGCTTTGCTCTGAGTTCAGAACCGATCTTAGGACGGTTCGCCATCATCTCGCTGCGCTCGTAAGACAAGGCAAGATCGAGTTGCGCGGCGATCGACAGGAGCGGTATTACGCCAAGTAGCAGCATAGTCCCATCCCGAACCCCAAGGAGGGTCATGAAGCTCGAAGAAGCTTTGAAGTTGGGTGATCCAATGGTGCGTACGCCCTATCGTGAGATCGCCCGTTACGACGGTCCGCTCATTGGCACCTTCCAGCTGGAGGGTCGGACCGTGCTCTTCTGGACGGCCGACACTTACTACGAGTGGCCGCGGATGCGGTTTTCCTACGTTGAGCTGACGGACGAAGAGGTTGCGAACCTGAACGCGTACTTCCAGCCTGGTGGCAGCAATCAGAACCACCCGCTCCTGACCGGCCGCCGGGTGGTGGTGGGCCTGAGCGATCACGATGTGCTGGCACAGTTGGCTGTCATCGAGCAGTCGAGCGATGACGTGTTCGCCGAGATCGACCAGCTGTTCCCGCAGCCACAGGAGGCTTCTGCGGCCGATTAGTAGCACTCTCAAAATAGAAAGCCCCGCCAATCAGCCACAGAAATTGTGGCTGATTGGCGGGGTATTTGCGTTAGGCGGGGCCGATGCGATCGATCAGGATCCGGCCCCGGTCCGTCTCCGACCGCTTCAGGACGCGCTCGACGCTCTGGACGACGATGTTGCCCGAGCCCGAGCTGCGCAGGTCGGCCGTGGCGGCGTGGGCTCGTACCGTGATGCCACCACGGTCGGTGCTCTTGGCCGTGAGGCTGACGATGCGTCCGCTCTTTACGAGTACGCCGCCCGAGCCGGTGCTCTTGATCGTGGCGGAGCCCCGTATGGCAGCCACTGTGATGCCACCGCGGTCGGTGATCTTCAGATTGGCAGACTGTACCTCGGCATCCACCAAAATGGAGCCGGAGCCGTCGTTGGCCGCCGTTAGGGTGGTAATGCGGCCGCCGCGAACGTTGATTCCGCCGCGGTCGTCGATGTCGAGGCGGACCTCGCCGTTAGCGCATTCCAAGGTGATGCTGCCGCTGCCGGTGGTCTTCAGGTCGGCGTTTTCGGCGGTGACGCTCAGGCTGACGCCGCCCCGGTCGGTGCACTTGGCCTTCAGGTTGTTGGCTCGGCCGCTCTTGACGGCGATCGAGCCCGATCCCTGCGTCTCGACGCTCACGGGACCATCCACACCAGCGACGATGATGCCGCCTCGGTCGGTGGTCTTCAGGACAGCACTCGTGACATGGCCGATAGTTGTTGGGTATCGATCATCGTTCACCACCTGTACCGGCGCCAGGATGTCGCCAATGTTGACGTTGCCGTCAACCTTGTGGCTTGTCACTGGCGTGCCGCTTGGCACCTTGATGGTGATCTTGCCGCGCAGCTGGCTTCCGGTGGAGATGGAGCTGATGGACACGGAATCCTGATCGTCGCCGAAGATGCCGTCCAGCAAGCGCCCAAAGGTCGATTTTCTACCGATGCTGGACACAGTAGTGACCGAGCCCGTGATGACGGAGCCGGTGATGGCTGAGCCACTGACGTAGATATCGTCACCGATGATCGTCACGCCGCCGCCGGGCGTTTGACCGCCCCTGATCTTCAGCGTGCCGTCTTCGACGTCCAGCATGACCGCTTCGACCCAAGAGGACGGCCCGGTCAGCGTGCACTCCAGATCGGGGCCGCGGTGAAGAACCACCTCGACGTCACCGGTCAGCTTCCGCAGCTCCAGGGCCGAAGCCACAAAGGTCTGCGTCTTCTCGACCGGCTCCTCGTTGACCGTCTGATCGCCATTGGGCTCCAGAACGATGCTGCGAGGCTCTCGGTCGTAGACCTCGCCGGTGGCGGTGTCGCACCAGCTGCCATCCTGGAAGCTCACGCGTGAGCCGTTAACTCTGATCCCTCCGGGCTTGTCGTGGGTGATAACGCGGCCGTTGATAACACAGCGTGCCATGCTGGCATCCCTTCTTGTGCGGGTACGTCTCAATTGCGAGAATCAGGCTATATTTTATAATTTTATATGAATTATGTCAATATTAAGGTGCCGAAATAATGGCAAGAATAAAAAAGAAAACGCCCGGTTCCACGAATGTGGAACCGGGCGCTAGGGGCCTCAGCGAGTGACGCCCCAGAATTCCCGGGCCGTCAGCGCCATCATGCGCTCGGTCTCGGAGACACCATCGGCGAACACCAGGAAGTCATAGGCCGGCACAACCAGCGGGTGAAGGCCGGCCAGATAGAACTGGTGGCCTTCCCGTTGGAAGTACCTCTGAAGGCCCAGCAGGGCGCTCCAAGGGCCGTAGCCCTCCATTTGGTGGGAGCCGCAGTTGTAGTTCTCGATCGTGCCGCAGATGAGGAACGTCGGCAGCGTGTCGCCGCTGT
>JARIHM010000024.1 GCA_029288275.1 Candidatus Saccharimonadota bacterium
ATGCCAGCCCTCGCCCATACCGAGCAGCCCAATAACCACGTTGTTGCGGCTGTCATCCCCCTCATAGCGCCGGCCTCGTGAATCACGAGCCCGCGTACCGATCCAGTGGCAAATAGAGTTGACCGACCAGGTCAGCTGGTACAGCCAAACCACCCGCAGCACGCCGCCAATTAGCAAGCCGTCCAGCGCGCCCCAGCCAAAACCGGCCCAGCCGCCGGCGCCCAGACCGTCAAAACCGCCGATCAACGCCGGCGCCACAAAGCCCATCAGGGCCAATGGCACGTACCAACGCCGCTGCCACACCATGAGTGCATCGTTTTCCAGATCCCGTGCCACGCGCGGCATCCCATCAGGCAACGGCGTCTGCCAGATCAGCCAGCCACAGTGAGCATGCCACAGACTCTTGAAGCGATTACTGTATTCGAGCGGCGAGTGTGGGTCCAAACCCGGTACGTCAGCATACTTATGATGACGACGGTGGTCCGAGATCCAGTGCATCGCGTCGCCCTGGAGCGACAATGCGGCGCAGATCAGCAGAACGGCCTTGAGCGCCGGGCCCATGTCATAACCACGGTGAGTAAAACCACGGTGATAACCCACGGTTACGCCTAAATTACTAATGATCCACAGGGCCAGGCCTAGCATCCAGGCCAAAAACGATGGTTTGTAGCCCGCGAACAGTGCCACAATGACACCGCCCGCCACCAGGTGCAGCCCGCCGATCACCAGCAGGTTCACCAGATTGAGTTGCTTATCCGGCCGCCGTGCGACCGAAGTCTCCGGAGGTACAAGAGCAGTCATCTCATCACCCACTTGCGTTCGGATAAAGCTCTCGCTCGATCATGCCATATTCTCAGGAAATCGTAAATGAGTCATAATGGCGCTATGAAACCGGATGATATAGTATTTTGTTTATTTGAGCTTCTGCTCGTGATGTTATCAGTCCGGGCAGTGGGCTATGAGTACAGCGTCGCACGGTCCAAGAATGGGCTAGCCAAGGCTGTCACACGAGGTGAGGATAGCTGGCAGCTCTTTGTGACTACGTGGAGCATCCTATCGGTCTTGGTAGCTGCAGTTGCCTCAGGCTACGGCAGACTCGTAGAGGCAGGCCTGTCGGTTTCCGCCTCGGTGCTTAATATTATTCTCTTGGGCTGGCTGTGTTTTCGGAGCTCATGGTTTAGAAATAAAGCCGTCGGTATGTGGTCGCTGCTGAAGCAAGTACCGGAGAACCACTAATTACGCGCTAGCCACCGGCAATTTAACGATAAAGGTTGAGCCCTTGCCCAACGTACTGCGCACTTCGATGCTGCCTCGATGCAGATCTACGATCTTTTTGGCTATGGAAAGCCCTAGCCCGTAACCATCGGCCTGAACCTTGGAGCGCGAGGAATCGGAGCGATAAAACCGGTCAAAGATATGAGGCAGATCACTAGCCCGAATGCCATGACCTTCATCAATCACCGAGAAGTAGGCTTGCTTGCCTTGGCGTTTAGCAGTGAGGCGCACGGTAGTGCCTCGGTCGCTGTATTTGAGCGCATTATCGACCAAGATGACCGCGAGTTCCCTCAGACTTACCTGATCGCCCTGCACGGCAATAGCGCCAACCTCGTTTTGAATTGCTACGCCCCGCGCTTGGGCCACCGGAATGAGCTGGTTCATAGTCTCTGAGGCTACATCTTCAAGTGATACAGTCTGTGTCGCTAACTCAGCCCCATTGCGGCGGGCCAGGCGCAGCAAGCCATCAGACAGCGCCCGGAGCTTGGCTACTTCCTCTAAATTACTCGTGAGAAGCGCCTTGGCCTCCTCCTTAGTCAGACCAGGATTGCGTAGCGCCACCTCAATCTCCGTCTGCATTGCCGTGAGCGGCGTGCGCAGCTCGTGCGACGCATCACCGGTAAAACGGCTCTGCGCCTCGAGCGCCTCCTCGATTGGCCGTACAGTACGCTTGGCCAGCCAGTAGCTTAGGCCCGTGCCCACTATCAGAATAATCAGGTTAAAGTACACCAGCTCCAGCGCCAATCGCTGCGTGCCATCACGCAGTTCATCATCGTACGAGCTGACCGAGGGTGGCACTACGAAGCCGCCATAGGACCGGTAGTGCAGATACTGATTACGCAGACCCTGCTTCAACTGATCGGCCGACACCCGGTACAGCGACACGCTAAAGCATACGCTAATCACCATAATGATAGCTGCATACGCCAGCGTCAGTCGGAGTGCCGGCGAGCGGCTATCCCAAAAACGGCGCGCGCTATCGTACCAAGCCGCTACGTTCACCCCTCTACCCCCAGTTTGTAACCAAAGCCGCGCACCGTGTGGATGAGATGATGGCGCTTAAATGGCTTATCAATTTTATTGCGCAAGTAACCAATGTAGACTTCTACGGTATTAGGCAGCACATCAGCATCATAATCCCAAACGTGGCCGATAATATTGTTCTTGGTGAGTACCCGGCCCTGATTACGCAGCATATATTCGAGTAAGGCATACTCTTTGCTGGAGAGCGAGATAACCTTGGCCCCCCGGCGTACTTCATATGATAGGGTATCAAGCGTCAGATCATCCACCTTTAGCACGGTGCCGGTAGTGTCCTGCGGCCGGCGCAATAGCGCCCGGATGCGAGCAAGCAGTTCCTCAAAGGCAAATGGCTTTACTAAATAATCGTCGGCGCCGGCATTGAGGCCGGTGACCCGGTCCTGAATCTGGTCTTTGGCCGTGAGCATAAGAATGGGCGTATGGATGTTGTTGGCGCGAACCTCGCGGCAAATATCCACGCCCTCAATGGCACCTGGCAGCATGCGGTCGAGCACGATTAAATCATATTCGCCAGTTAGGGCTGAGCTTAAGCCCTCTTCGCCGTCATAAGCCACGTCCACAGCGTACGATTCCTGGCGCAGACCTTGGGCAATCGCGTTAGCAATTTTATGCTCGTCTTCAATAATGAGTGTTCTCATAGCGCTATTGTACCGCTGGCTGGCTGAGAGCGAGCTGAAAAAGCGTGGGCTTTTTCACAGCCGTTTCTCAGTCGCCGGGTTCATAGTAGCGGCATGCGTACAAAACTTCCTCTTTATATAGCCATTAGCGCCGTGGGTGTAGGCGGTGGCCTCTGGCTTTTACGATCCAGCAAGCCTTCGGCCACAGCTTCAACTTCCTCTGCTGTCGCCAAGAACACCGGCGCTTCGATTGCCTATCACGACGGTACCTACACCGGTAGCATCATTTCATCTGATTACGGTGATGTTCAGGTGTCGGCAATTATTAATGGCAGCAAACTCACCGATATACAATTTTTAGTTATGCCATCGGATGGTCACTCTGGTGAGGTTACCCAGTTCGCCGAGAGCCAGCTCCGCAGTGAGGCAATTCAAGCACAGTCGGCCCAAGTGGATGCCGTATCAGGCGCCACAAGTACTACTGACGCCTTTGAGCAATCGCTACAGGTGGCGCTCACCAAAGCTAGCGCCTCATGATTCGCGAAACGCGCGCCATTATGGGCATGCCCATAACCATCACAGTATTGCGTGAGAACGATCGGCCGGCGTTAACGGCGGCCTTTGCCTGGTTTGTGACAGTAGATGAGCGCTTCAGCACCTACAAGACCACTAGCGAAGTGAGCCGCTTGAACGCCGGCCGGTTGGCGCCGGTAGATTACAGCAATGATTTGCGCGAAGTATTAGCCCGTTGCGCGGCCGCCCGAAGTGCTACCGGGGGTTTCTTCGATATTCGCCATAATGACAGAGTCGACCCGTCAGGTTTGGTTAAGGGCTGGTCGATTCGGCGAGCGGCCGAACAACTGCGGGCAGCGGGCGTGGAGAACTTTTTAATTGAGGCCGGCGGCGATATCATTGCCGCCGGCCTCAATGCTGCCGGTCAGCCCTGGTCAGTCGGCCTGCGCCATCCTGCCCAACCTAAGCTTGTTACCAAGGTGCTGGCTGCCTTAGATTTGGCCGTGGCCACCTCAGGCACCTACGAGCGCGGCGCTCATATTTATAACCCTCATACAGGCCGGGCTGCCACCGGATTACTCAGCCTGACGGTGGTTGGACCTGATATTGAAACGGCCGATATCCTGGCTACAGCCGCCTTTGCCATGGGGCCGATGGCCGGGCTGCATTTTGTGAGGCGTCAGCCAGGCTATGAAGCCTACACCATTACGCAGGATCTCAGCGCCCTAGCCACTCCAGGCTTTGACCGGTTTGTCTCCCCTATAATGCAAAGGCTTCGCTATGGATCTGCTCAGGCGCGATGCCAGTCTTGAGCGCGGCGGCGGTCAGCTCGGCGGTCATGGTGGCCGGGACGCATACGTACAGCTCGCGCTGCTTCCAGTCCGGTACCAGGTGGTTCAATCGGCCAATACTCAAACGACCCTCAGTCTCGCGCACCAGTCGGATCACCCGCAGGCCCGGGTGCGCCGCCGCCAGCGCATCAAGCTCCGCGCCAAAGACCAGCCGATTGCGCCGGCCGGCATACATTAGCACTACATCCGCGCTGGCCGGCAACGCCTCGGCCATAGCCCGAAACGGCGTCAACCAAATGCCGCCAGCCAGCCACAGCATGGGCCGCCCAGCCGCCAGATCAAGCGTAAAG
>JARIHM010000030.1 GCA_029288275.1 Candidatus Saccharimonadota bacterium
TCTCTACCCGGTGTTGCAAGTGCGCCACGCGCGCCAGCACCTCTGCCCGGTCGGGTACGATCAAGCGTGCTACGTCGGTGGGAGTGGCTGCTCGTACGTCGGCGGCATAGTCGGCCAGGCTTACATCAATCTCGTGCCCTACCCCGACAATAATTGGTGTGCGGTTGGCTGCTACGGCTCGG
Source organism: Candidatus Saccharimonadota bacterium (assembly GCA_029288275.1). Classification (GTDB taxonomy): domain Bacteria; phylum Patescibacteriota; class Saccharimonadia; order UBA4664; family UBA4664; genus JARIHM01. Next base: position 183 of record JARIHM010000030.1, read on the forward strand.
GCTACCGGTTCGGTGCTGAATGCCGCCAGGTCCTCCAGCGATCCCCCGCCTCGGATCAGTGCCACCACATCGACCGGTTCGGCCAGGGTGTTAAAGTAGTCGAGTGCATTCACAATTTGATCTGGCGCGCTTACGCCCTGCACGCTCACGTCGGCCAGTAGCACCTCGGCGCCACCCCAGCGAGCGTTTAAAATCTTTACAAAATCGCTGTAGGCTGCCGAGGCGCCTGAGGTGATGAGCCCGATCCGGCGCGGAAACCGGGGTAGTGGCCGCTTGCGCTCGGCCGCAAAGAGCCCCTCGGCCTCTAGTTTGCGCCGCAACAACTCCATGGCGCGCCGCAATTCACCCTCTCCGGCTAGCTCTATTTGCCTTACTGTAAGGGAAAATTTGCTAAACTTTGTAATTTTAGCCGAACCTGTCACCCGCACTTTCATACCATCTTCCAATGGCAATTTGAGCTGGTGCACCATCATAAAACAGCTCAGCACGTTCTGATCATCTTTTAAGTCAAAGAAGACAAATTTGCCTTGATTGACTTTAAAGCTCGACACTTCCCCCTCGATCGTGACCTGAGGATAGGCAAACGCCAGCGTCTCGTTGATGATCGAGACAAATTCGGTCACGCTGATGATCTGGGGCTGCATGAGCCTATTGTAGCGTACAAAACCACCTAAGGCTTCAATCGTGATTGAAAACTTGGGTAGATGGGCCGGGCGAAGAATCGCCCGGCCCAGGGTACGAGGGACGGTCAGCCCGGGAAGGCCGGCTTGTTCACCGGCTTCCAGCTGGCGACGCTACTGCGGCCGGGCACGAGCGTGCTCCAGAATGCCGTCGTCGCCAGGAACCAGATGAGGTCGGCACCGCCCCAGGAGGCAGCCAGGGTCTCCCGCCAGTTGTCGCCGTGAAGCGTCCGGATCATCTCATTGGTGCAGGCGGCGGCGAGGGAGCTGAGGACCACCGTGTCATAGCGGGAGAGCTTGACGCGGATCTCGTTCCAGAGCTCCGAGCCCACGGCCCGGCCGATGTGGCCGCCCACCAGGTTCCGGTGTTCGATCCTGAAGGCTCTGACCAGATCGTCGAGCAACTCGTTGGTCACGATTGTTTTCCCTTCGAGCGTACTTCGTTTGGACTGCAGAATAATAACATCTTTACGGGCATTTGTCAAAATAGTGCGCCCCCTCTTCGGCCAGGAAGAGGGGGCGTTAGACCAGGATCACCTCCTAGCTCGCCGGGACCGATCGATCGAGACGAATGCGTACCATGGCGGTGCTCCTTTCGATGGGAGTTTGAGCGATCTTAGGCCACCAATCGTGCGGATGGCCAAGCTTCTTGCCGAAGACGGGCAGCTTCGGCCAATTCCAGCAGATCTTCTGGACGTTCTTCCAAATGGGCGAGTATTTCGTCGTCCACCAAGATGACGGCATAGCCGTAGTGCTGCCAGACAGCATCCATGCGGATCTGCTTGTTCTGGATATCCCGCGCGTGACGGCGCAAGGCCCTACGATCGGTCCGAGAAAAGGGTTCCCGGCCAGTCAGCTCCACAAAGACATGCTCGGTCTCGGTGGCACCGACGATCAGCCGGTCTGGCACAAACCAGTCCCCGCCTCCGTCAGATGGCAACCGGAATCGCCACGGCTCGATCTGGTAGTGCTGACCCACTACGGCTGCCCAGTGAGCCTCTGACAGCTCGGCTAGGGCCAGCTCCTCTTGCAAGAAGTCTCGGTCCAGACCAAGCACTCGCAGGGCTAGGCTATCGAATCGCTGTTCCATGGCGTTGCGCGCCTGGCCCAGCACTGTCGAAACCACAATCTGCGGCTCAAAACGAGGGCGTTGAGTGGATGCACGTGGGCGCCGGGCCCGCAGGCGGACTAGGCGGCGGCCGGTGATCATGGGAGGACGTGCCACCCGCTGCACAGCTGCCATGGGGCCTCCAAACTCACATTGTGAACTAAAAACCGCCCTCGTCTAAACGACTAGGGCGGATCTAAGGTGCACAAGAAACACGACGTTGGTTGGGGCGTAAACGCCAGCTCTTGTACACCTCATAGGTAGATTTTATGAAAAAAGTTCACTAAAAGTCAACATTTTTTGTATAAATAACTAAACTTCCCTTTGCGAAGGCAATTTATGCCAATAGCACATGATCATATACAATGGGTTCATGCAATCTGCGAAATATATAGCGATTTTGGGTCGCCAGCCGGAGCTGGGACTCTTGGAGTTGGAAAGCCAATTAGGCGCCGCCGCCGTAGTGCCGTTTGGTCGGTGGGCGGCGCTGCTTGATCGGTCAGCGGCCGTGGCCGAGTACGGCGCCATTGTCAAAATGGGCGAGGTGTTATACGACGGCCCGGCGGCCGATGTTCGCGCCCTGCCTATTGATCCCGCACAGTTACCCCGGGCCGATAGTGGCAAGACATCCTTTGCGCTGAGTCTGTATGGGCTCAAAGCCACGCCGCGGTTTGTCGTGGTGGCGGGTCTGGCGCTCAAGAAGGCGTTGGGCGGCTCGGTGCGATTCGTAGCGCCCAGCGAGGGGCTGGCGGCATCGGCGGCGCAGCTGCGTCACAATCACATTCTCGAGCGCGGCTTTGAGCTCCTGGTGGTAGTGAATGGTCAGCGTATGATCATTGCGCGGACGCTGGAAGTGCAGAATATCGATTGGTACACCCAGCGCGATTATGGCCGCCCAGCTCGCAGCGCCAAGGTAGGCATGCTGCCGCCTAAGCTAGCCCAACTGCTCGTTCACACCACCAGCGCGCCTACAGTGGTTGATCCATTCTGCGGTACGGGGGTGGTATTGCAAGAGGCGCTCCTGGCGGGCCGGACGGCCGTCGGTTCTGATCTGGCGCCCGATATGGTGGCGGCCTCACGTGCCAATCTCGCTTGGTTGCCGGAGGTGGCGCCCCGTCCCCTGCCTGCCTGGACCGTTACTGAGCCGATCGATGCCCGGGCTGTCACGCTGCCGCCAGGGCCGTGTGCCGTTGTCACCGAGGGTTACCTAGGGCCAAATCTGGCCACCGCCCCTACGCCGGCTCGTCTGGCCGAGATTCAGGCCGAATTACGCTCTCTTTACGGTGATGCTTTGGCTCATTGGGCGGCTCAACTGCCAGCTGGCGCCGAGCTGGCGTTATGCGTACCGGCCTGGCACATGCCCAGCGGTTGGCATTATCTGGGCCTGGTTGACGATTTGTCGCGTTTAGGCTACACTATGAAGGTTTTTAAGCACGTTCGCACGCCGGTGCTCTACGCCCGGCCGGATCAAATCGTCGGACGGCAATTATTGTTACTAAGGAAGAACTAGATGTCACACACAAAAGCTGGTGGTACAGCCAGGAACTTACGCGACTCGGCCGGTCAGCGGCTCGGTGTTAAGCGCTTCGGCGGCCAGGTCATTCGGACCGGTGGTGTAATCGTGCGCCAGCGCGGTACTCGTATGGAGCCGGGCGTGGGCGTCGGCGTGGGCGTTGATCATACGCTATTTGCTCTGCGCGACGGCGTGGTCGCTTTCACGACCAAGCAGATCCGGAAATTTACCGGCAAGCGGGTCCGCCGCACGATCGTGTCGGTTGTTGACGCGCAAAAGTAGCTCGTCGGACATCTAGGCTCAAAAAGAGAGGCTTGCAATGGCCTCTCTTTTTGGTATCCTAGGGATATGAACAGAAACCGAACGAATGAATACCGAACGATGATCCGCGAGATTGTGGCACGGATACAGCCGCATGATGACCGCGAGGCGCGGGACCAGGCCAAAACATTGGAATGGATTGAGTCCGGGGCGCCATTAAACCGTCTTCAGCGGCCCAATGTGCCGCCGTGGCATCTGGCGGTGTATTTTGTGATGATTGATCCCGCGGCTGCCCAGATTTTGCTGCTGGATCATATCAAGGCCGGTCTCTGGCTGCCGCCAGGCGGCCACGTGGAAGAGGCTGAAGATCCTCGCGACACGGTAGAGCGTGAAATTATCGAAGAGCTTGGCTTGCCCGCTTCATTTCAGACTGCTTGTGCTGATTTGCCACTCTTTCTCACGAACACCACTACTCAAGGTACGGGCTCTCACACTGACGTGACGTTGTGGTACGTGGTGGGCGGCGATGCGAGCACACCCATTGCCTATGAGGAACGTGAATTCAGGGGCTATCGTTGGCTGGCATACGATGAGGTTTTGGCCATGCCTGCCACCCAGGTTGATCCAGAAATGCACCGGTTTGTTTCTAAATTATTGCCGAACCTTACTGCATTGCCGGCCTAGGCCTGGCATTATACAATGACTGACGGCGATACGTTTCGCTGTGGTCTCGAGCAAAGGAAATAAATGCCTGGCAGTGTATGCATCTTCATGGATTGCGCCTGCAAAACGCCTTGCAGCTCAGCCGTAAACGGTGCCGGCGCACCTGGGCGCAAACGCAAGAAGGTCAAAAAGAAGTCTGGCAATCAAAACCCTGAGGATAGCAAGTAGTTCAGCAACCCTGTTCTGCGAATAAGGGAGCCACATGCCCACTGCTATTCCCTGCTTAATAGACTGCGCCTGCCGTCCAGGCCGGTCTTGCGATTCGGGTAATCGGCTCGCGAGCGAATCCCTCGCCGCGTCGAGCAACGATACTCCTCCCACGCAGAGGCGTGAAAAGGTCCGAAAGGCTAAGCGGCCTAGGCAGGACTAACTGCTTATTCGTCGTGCAGGGATGGTCATTTGGCCATTTCTGCACGACTCTTACGTTTAAGCTGCCGTATTCTCGGGCAAACCCAGGTGGAACCGAATGCGTTTCATCACATCTGAGATAACAGCTTGCGATTTAACTAGGAATTCATCGGCGCCCAGTTCTTTGGCCCGCTGTTGGTCAGATGGCTGCGACAGAGCAGTTAAGATCACAATCTTGGTGTGCGACGTAGCTGGCGTATGACGCAGAATGTCAAGCACATCATAGCCCGAAATACGTGGCATCATAATATCGAGCAAGATCAAATCTGGGTGATAATCCAGCGCCTCTTGGAGCGCGTCTTCGCCGTTAGGACAGTGGCGAACGTCAAAGCCCTCGGCTTCCATGCGGACTTTATAGGCTGAGGCTAGCGCCAAATCATCCTCAACCAATAAGATTCGGGCTTTGTGAGCTGCTTCTTTCATAGTCTTACTATACTACACCATAACCATGATCACGAAGCAGTCTACTTAGGCGGCTAGGTGCCGCTTGAGGGCGCTGGCGATAAAACCGTCAAACATAGGGTGCGGGCGTTGTGGTCGTGACTTGAACTCGGGGTGGAATTGACTGGCCATAAAGAAGCTGTGATCCGACAGCTCGATGATCTCAACCAGCTGCTTATCAGGTGAAAGGCCGGCTAGTGTGAGACCGGCGGCGGTCAGATCATCCCGAAAGGCGTTATTAAATTCATAGCGGTGGCGATGGCGTTCCAGTACTTTCTTTTCGCCGTAGAGTTTGGCGGCGCGCGATTTAGGCGTCAAATGGCAGGGATAATTGCCGAGACGCATCGTGCCGCCCTTCTCGGTAATGCCTTTTTGATGCTCCATGATGTCGATGACTGGGTACTTGGTTTTAGGATTCGTCTCGGTGGTATTGGCGCTCTTCATGCCGATGCTCCGAGCAAAGGCAATTACCGCCACTTGCATACCAAGGCAGAGGCCTAGATATGGCACGTCGTGTTTCATGGCGTAGGTAGCAGCCCGAATCTTACCTTCCACCCCGCGGCTGCCAAAGCCGCCTGGCACTACCAGGCCATCATAGGCTGCCAGCATAGCCTCGGCCTCGCTCGGTTTGACTTTTTCGAGCTGCTCGGCCTCAATCCAGTGGATCTCCGGTCGCACCCGGTTGGCCCAGCCAGCTGCCTTAATGGCCTCGAACACGCTCATGTACGTGTCCTCGTTGTCCATATATTTGGCTACCACACCAATCTTGAGTGTGCGATGGTCCGGGTGTTTAATGAGGTCAACCAGCTTCTGCCAGTTATCAAGCTTGGCCTTGCGCGGTTTGACGCCAACCTGCTTACAGACGTAGTCGGCTAGCCCGGCCCGCTCCAAGATGAGTGGCACCTCATATACAGTCTTAACCGTTGGTAGAGCTACAATCGCCTCTTCATCAACATCGCAGAACAGGCTGAGTTTGCGCATGGCTGCAGCGCTAATTGGCCGGTCCGCGCGGGCTAAGATGACGTCGGGGTGGATGCCAGCTTCGCGCAGGTCGCGCACGGCGTTTTGGGCCGGCTTGGTTTTGAGCTCATGTGAGGCCTCCAAGTATGGTACGTACACGAGGTGTAGGTAGGCTACATTCTCGGCACCCACTTTGCGCCGGAATTGGCGTAGCGCCTCCAGTGTAGCCATGGACTCATAATCGCCCACTGTACCGCCAATCTCCACGAGGTGAAAATCGAAGCCGCGGCCAGCCTCTAGAACGTGGTGTTGAATCTCATTGGTGATGTGGGGAATAATCTGTACCGTCTTGCCGAGGTACTTTCCAGCCCGCTCATCAGCAATCACCTGAGCGTAGATACGGCCATTCATAACTGAACTGCCGCGGCCTAATTCCTCATCGAGGAAGCGCTCGTAGTGGCCGAGGTCGAGGTCGGTTTCGGCACCGTCGTGCGTGACAAACGTCTCGCCATGCTCGGCCGGATTGAGTGTACCGGCATCGGTATTGAGATAAGGATCCAGTTTCTGGAGGTTAACTGAAAAACCGCGGGCTTTGAGGATGGTTCCTAGAGACGCCGCGGTTATGCCTTTGCCAAGTCCTGAAAGGACTCCACCAGTTACAAATACGTACTTGGTTTGCTGATTTTTGGCCACGGTCTGCTCCTTACATCATAAAACCAACCCCTCAATGTAAGAGGAGTCGGCTCTTCATCCACTATGTATGGATGTATGATAAGCGCCTTTGCGCTGAAGCGCAAGCGGTTCTATAGATCTTCGCCTATTTGAGGGTATCTAGGGCTTGATCAAGCTGGGGATCGCGGCCGGCGTTGTAGTCGTCGGTGGACAGCTTGACGGTGGTATCTGGCTGGATGCCCTCTTTATTGATGTTAATGCCATTCGGCGTATACCAGTGAGCCACGGTCACCTTGAGCTCGGCACCACCGGGCAGATTCTTGATCTCTTGCACGCTACCCTTGCCAAAGGTTTTCTCGCCGACTAGCGTGGCGGCTTTATTATCATGGAGTGCACCCGAGACGATTTCCGAGGCTGAGGCCGAGCCGCCATTCACCAGGACAATAGTGGGCAAGCCAACCAGCTTACCGCCGGCTGTGGCTGTGAGTGTATTGGTGGTTTTACCATTGGTGCGCTCGCTCACAACAGTTTTGCCCTCGGCCAGGAACTGGCTTGCCACACTAACACCCGCATCGAGGTAGCCGCCCCCATTATTGCGCAGGTCTAGAATGATCTTGGTGGCGCCTTGGGTATGTAGGTCGCTGGCAGCTTTATCCATAAGGTCAGCCGTATCGGAGCCAAAGGTGCTGATCTTAATGTAGCCAACGTTGCCGTTTTTGAGGCTCCAGGTTACGCTGGGCACCGTGATGTCGGCCCGGGTAATGGTAAGCGTCAAGGGATCAGTATTGGGTCGGGCAATCTTTAGCGTAACTTGGGTCCCGGCTTTGCCGCGGATCTTGCTGACAGCTGTATCCACATCCATACCAGTGGTGTCTTGGCCATTGATAGTGGCAATGACGTCGCCGGGCTTGAGGCCGGCCTTATCGGCCGGGGTACCAGCCACAGGAGCAATAACCGTGAGGAGGTTGTTTTTGATCCCGATCTCGGCGCCAATGCCCGAAAGCTTGCCATTTAGGTCATCATTGAGTGATTTAGCCTGATCGGCGGTCAGATACACTGTGTAAGGATCGCCAAGTGAGGAGACGAGCCCGGCCCGAGCGCCGTCCAGGAACTTGTTTTGGTCAACCGGGCCATCAAAGTTATCCTTGAGAAGGGTTTCTAAATCGTTCAGACTAGAGAAATTTTGGTTACTTTGGCTTAGACCAGGTAGGCTAATCGAGCTATGAAGAGCATCGCCCGCGTAAAATGATCCGACCATGAGAATAATAACCACGCCACCAAGCACGGCGGGATTTTTAAGATATTTTTGCAAATTCAAATGGAGCTCTCCTTATTGCGGTATGAAGCTGATCAATGGAAGGTCAAGAAGTAGAGGCCACTAGCCGAGGTGGTCATGGTGCTATAGTTACCGTCAAGATTGTAGTTGTACTGGCTGACGTAGATATTGTTGCCGCTGACCCCTTCTACGTACATGGCATGGCCGTAGGTACCAGCGGTTGAGATGGCCACGTCCCCTACGTGCGGCGTGGAGGATACGGTAACGCTAGCGCCGCGCCAGCCGTCACGGGCATCGGCTACCCATTGCTTGGCATTGCCGCCATGGCCGTTGCCATCATCTCCGCCCCAATAAGGCATGCTGTGCGATTCGGAGACGCGGAAAGCGGTGTAGGAGACGCACTCCCGGTTGTACATGCCCCAGCTGTCCACAACCGTATCTTGAGCGTAGTGGCACCACGGATAGCCGCCGCCACAGGTGGTACTAGCACTGACCTTGCCGCCCCCCAAGGCGGCCCGGTTAGCGGCAGCCTGCTGAGCACGTAACGAGGCAATCTGGGAGTTTTGCTGCGCTACTTGCTGATCGGCCGCTGCGGCGTTGCTGGCGGCGAGGTTCATCAGCTGTGTCAGGTTAGCCTGCGTGGCCGAGAGTTGTTGCTGCTGGCCACGCTGACTGGCTAGGAGCGCAGTAAGATCGCTCTGCTGCTTCTCGAGCTGGTCCTTCAGCGCTAGGATTGCCTTCATAGCATCCTGAATCTTGGTTTTGACCTTATCCTGGTATTGCTGCTGATTAAAGAAGTCACTAATATCGCTGCTGGAAGCCAGCATCTCAAGCGGCGTGACGTCGCTATTCAGATACATGGCCTTGATATTCGCGGCCAGAATGGTCTTTTGCTGTGCCATCTTGGTCTGTGCATCTTGAATCTGGACCGACAGTTTATTGGATTCGGCCTGGCCCAGTGCAATCTGGGTATTGAGTACATTAATCTGTGCCTGATATTGGGCCGCTTGCTGCTGATAGTTGCTGGCTTGAGCATGCAGCGTGGCTGCCTGCGCCTGCTGCTGGGCTTGCTGGGCCTTCAGCGCGTTGATCTGGTCATCAAACTGATCGGCGTTAGCCGCTCCGCTTGAGACGAGCATCATGGTGCCCGTAACGAGGCCCAGGAACGTCCGCCGGATAATTGCAGTGTAGTGAATATTACGAATGGTCATACCCCTCCAAGGTATCTCCATAGTAAATCTGCTGCGGCTTACCTGTCAAACTGGTTGTGTATATTGACCTATAGCTATTTTGATAGTATGGTTATTCCGGCCAATTTGCGCCGCACCCTACAACCAAAGAAAAGAGTCGGCTTATGTGCGACACAAAGTATGCTCCGCCCTTTTATGTGCAGCGGCGGCTTCCTGGTGGCAAATGGGAGCGTATGCCGGGTAAGCACGATGATTTGTGGAGCGCTGGGCTTAGCCTAAAGAGTGCTCAAACCCTTGTGGGTGAGAGCAGGGTTGTTGATAAGCGCGGCAAGGTTGTTACCTTCTAGCGCGAGGGTTTACACGTGCGGGCCGAAGCGCAGATTACCTCGTGCCCGCATTCTTGACAGCGGTGGGCGCACAAGCATGGTAGCTCGTACGCCCAACCGACAGAAATAGCACAACCAAGAGGAAGAGCTAAAGATGTGCGATTCAAAGCAGGATACTCCTACTACGTACAAGCTTCTTAGCCGGACAGCCGGCACTCGCATGCCCTTTATCGATAGCGGCCAGCCTCCGGTGGGCAACCTCAATGTGGCTCGGGGCGCAGCCTCTTCGCTGGCCGGCTCTTACGGCATGACCACGCGGAAGCCGCAGGAGGTTAAGATCATCGATATGAGGAACGGTAAGCAGGTTGGCGGAATCGTAAAGCCTCATAGTAGGTAGCCTTAGACCAAGTAGCAGCGTCTTGCTTGACGTCGGCTTCGGCAAGCTGTATTTTAGGCAACGGTGCCAAATTGGCACTCATTCTCGCAAGAGCCAAACTCTAGGAGAAAACGTGTGCGGATCGAAGCCTGAAGGTCCCTTCCGACTCCAATTTCAAAACAAGGAAGGCGGAAAGTACACGCCATGGCAGGAGCTTCCTGAGTTCGACCCGACCGATAATCAGCAGCGGGCGGAACGGGCAGCCTCGCAGTTCTACAGGACATCCGTGCAGGATCATGCCGGGAAGGCAAACGCCACGCACTGGCGAGTAGTCGACAAGAACGGCAAGCCTGTCAAGACGTACGAGTGATCTGGGCTTCAGACCCCAAGAATCTCGAGCCGCTTTGCGGCTAGTTGCTCGTTGGCCGGCCAGATCTTCTGGCCGGCCTCTTTTTGTCTGTGGAGGCATTGATGTGTGAGCAGAAGGTGCAGCTCGGCCCCGGGCAGTATGGCTTGCAATATAAGCCTTGGGGAAACCATAACTGGCAATGGCACCCTAACTATCGTGAGCCATATTCTGACGTACATACTGCTAAGCATGATGCTCGAGCGTTACGAGACGAGTCGGTGACCCTTGAAGGTAAGAAGCATGACGAATGGCGGGTTGTGGACGCTAAAGGCAAGCCAATCATGACCTACGGGTAGACGCCGAACGACTAGCCCGCTAAGAGCAATCCTAGCGGGCTTTTCCTGCCTTGTAGCCTTGACGGCCTGGCGTGCTCGCGGTATTTTGAGCACGGTACCAAGCCAACGTAATCAAAATATGTCTCGATGAACCTCTAGAAGGTCGCAATGTGTCAGAAGGCAGATTCTGATTTACGACAGTACAAGTTGCAGTGCCGGCACTGGGGTGTCCTCAAGTGGGTACCATGCACCGACCTTGGACCCTACTCGGATCCGGCTGAAGCTATAGGCTGCGCCCGAACCCAATGGAAGTCTTCCGTGCAGATCTATGGCCAAATGGCTACGAGGTGGCGAGTAGTAAATGCCAAAGGCAAGCCGATTGCGACATTTGGCAACTGACTCGAAAGGCTTGTGATGTGCCAGAAGAAGGAAGAGCCGGATCGCTATATCGTCCAGATCCAGGAAGAAAACCAGACTAGTTGGTCTCGTCTGTCGCTTGGCCGGGGTGTGTACAAAGAGGATAAACTGGAGGAGGCCCGCCATTGCGCTGCGTATCAAAATAGGCAGCCAGGGCAAAAGGCGCGCATCTGGGACGACGTGGAAAAGCGCGTCGTAACCTGAGGTATGTTTACAGGGTCGGCCGGGAATCTTCTCGGCCGACCTTTTCACTCGAGCGAAGGGTTTGTGATGTGTGGGGAGAAGACTAGCCAGCCTGGCATGGGACGCTACTGGCTAGAATATCATCTTGCGTCCACTCCTGGTAAATGGTATTCATCGTCTTTTCGGCCCATGGCCAAGAGGCGGAAGGCCGTGGCTGCGGCTCGCAAGGAGTGGGAGCTCTCGGTTCAAACCGAGGGTCGCCTCAGGGCTACCAAGTGGCGCGTGACTAACGGAGGGCCTAAGGTGTACAAGACCTTCGGCTAAGGATATACGGCTGACTGAGGCGTTGCTCCAGTCAGCCTTTTCATTACAACTTAAGGTAGCGGCTCATAGCGAGCAAGCTTGAGAACATGCCGATACAAACGCCGATGAACATTTCGCCACCAATGATTAGGATTGGGTAGCTGCGGAAGAAATCGATGGTGCCCTGAACGTCGATATAATTGCCTAGCTTCGGTCCCCCGCCCAGCAGAAGCGCGTACGACAAGCTGGCGGCAATAACGGCGG
>JARIHM010000069.1 GCA_029288275.1 Candidatus Saccharimonadota bacterium
GGTTTGTGGTCACAGTCCTTGTGCACGACCGGCTTGGTCGGATGGACCGGCTGGCTGCAGGCCATGGCAACGCCGGCCGACAGCGTGGTGACGGCTACCATAGCAGCGCCAACGCCAGCCAAGCGGATTGAGCGAGAGCTAAACTTCTGCATTGAGTGATAATCTCCTATCGTCTCCTCACGAGACGGCATTTATAGACGCTTTTTTAAGCGAATGCATTAGTATATCAAACAATAGCAGAAATGTCAATACCTCTTATGCCTACAGATGGCTTGTCTAAGCTAAAATAGTCGTTTGTAAAACGGCGGCGGTTGATTGATAAAAGGCCAGTTGGGCAATGCAGTATTATTGCCCGGTTGGCTCTGATCTGAGTTCTGGGTAATAGTAAAGCCAAAGCTACTACACTGGCGCGTGAGCGGCTGGTCTGTTGGGAAGACCTCGGTATAGGTATTAGTATCCCAGGGGTTGGCGAGGCCGCCGTCTTGCGAGCAAACCTTGGTCGCAGTATCGCCAGCCGGCATGGTGAAGTCTTGTACCGGCATATCAGCTAGAGCCTGCTCCATGTAGTCGTGCCAGATGGGTGCAGCGCCGGTAATACCGTCAACACCGGTCATGGCGCTGTGATCATTGTTTCCTACCCAGACGGCCGTGGCGAGATTAGGCGTGTAGCCAACGGTCCAGTTGTCGCGGAAGTCATTGGTGGTGCCGGTCTTAGCCGCGTCGGGCCGGCTGAGTTTGAGCGGTGAGTTGGCACCAAACTCCTCGGTGCGGGCGCCGTTGTCACTCAAAATACTCGTGATCATGTAGGCATACTTAGGATCGAGTACCTGCTTAGGCGCGGGCTGGTCATGCTTGGTAATGTCCTTGCTGTAACGGTCGGTAACGGCCAGAATAGCCCGCGGTGCTACCTTGGTGCCGTTGTTGGCAAAGGCGGCGTAGGCTGTAGCCATATCAATAGGCATAACATCGGCGGCTCCGAGCACTACACTGAGGCCATATTGGCTGGGATCGCCTAGGCCCGTTACGCCCATGTCGGTGGCTGTTTTGAGCGTGTCGGGGATGCCGGCGTATTGGAGTACGTGAATGGCTGGAATATTCAGTGAGTTAGCCAGGGCCCGCCGGAGCGTGACGTTGCCGCGCCAGCGACCATCGTAATCTTGGGGTACGTACATAGTGCCATCGCCGTTGGGGAGTGCAATGGGCTCATCCTGTACTTGGGTTGAACCGTTCCAGCCCTTTTCGAAGGCGGTGACGTAGGCAAACGGTTTAAAGCTTGATCCGGGCTGGAGCTTGGAGGTCACCACATTCACCGCCCCAAAACCAGGTGCATTATAGTCTACGCTCCCTACCATACTGATAATATCGCCCGTGCCAGGCTCAAGCGAGACCAAGCCGCCGTTGCTCACATGGTGCGGGGCAAGCCTGGCTATCTGGTTTTGGACGATCTGCTGAGCGGCATTTTGCTTGGTGAGATCAAGCGTGGTGCGAACCGTCATGCCATTATTTTCAACGGCCTGCTCGCCGTATAAAGCTTTGAGTTGATTGAGTACATAAAAGACAAAGTGCGGCGCTTGGATCGTGACGGTTTTAGGATAGGCTACCAGGGGTTCGGCCTCCGCGGCGCGAGCTTGCGTGTTGGTAATTTTGCCGAGCTGCGCCATCCGGTCTAGAACATAATTGCGGCGGTCAGTGGCAGCACCGGGATCGGCATTGGGGTCGAACCGATTAGTGCCCAGCGGCAGGCCGGCAATCATGGCTGCTTGTGCCAGATCGAGCTGCTGAACGGGCTTATGGAAGTAGGTCTCAGCTGCTGCCGCCACGCCCCGTGAATCCTGGCCGTAATCGGTCTCGTTTAGGTACATCTCCAGGATTTGATCCTTGGAATAGCG
>JARIHM010000101.1 GCA_029288275.1 Candidatus Saccharimonadota bacterium
ATCTGGCGCGGGCGCACGACAAGGAGCTGTCGCACTACCGGAATGCGACGATTGGCTTTGTGTTCCAGAGCTTTAACTTGCAGGCTACGGCTACGGCGCTCGAGAATGTGATGACGCCACTGACGTTGGCGCGGATGCACAGCAAAGAGCGGCGGGCGCGGGCCGAAGAGTGCTTGAAGGTGGTGGGGCTGGCTGACCGGATGAAGCACAAGCCAACGGAGCTTTCAGGCGGCCAACGGCAACGGGTGGCGATTGCCCGGGCGCTCGCGAATAAGCCGAGCATTATTATTGCGGACGAGCCGACTGGCAATCTCGACTCAGAGCGAGGCAAAGAGATTATGGCTCTGTTAAAGGGACTAAATAAGCAAGGCATTACGCTTATTATCATTACGCATGATATGGAGGTGGCCGGCATGGCCAAGCGGGTACTGCACATCAAAGATGGCGCAATGTCAGAAAGGAGCCGCTAAAGATGAGGTGGATTGACATCATAGCGACCGCGCTGCGGAATTTGCAGCGACAGAAATTGCGCTCAGCGTTGACGATTTTTGCCGTAGTGATCGGAGCTGCTAGCGTAACTATTATGTTGGCATTGGTAAGCGGGGCACGAGGTTTTTTTATCCAGCAGTTCTCAGCCAATGGGGTGCTACAGCAGATCGCGATATCGCCGCAAACTGATCTGACTAAGTTTGATCAGGGTAATGATGGGGGCAATAACTGCGATAGCTGCGTGAAGCTAACGGATGCGTTGGCGGCCAAGGTTAAGGCCGTGCCGCACGTGGTAGGTGTGGCCCGGCGCGAGAGTTCGGGCTCATTTGAGGCAGCGATTTACAATAGCCAGAAGTTGCGCCTAAACGAGATTGAGGGGTATGACGCCAACGGGATTATCACCAACACCATGGTGGCCGGGCGAGATATTCGCGACTCAGATCAGGACGGAGTAGTGACGGTAACGTCGGATTATGCAGATAAGTGGGGTTTTAAAGGTCATTACAATGACCTGGTGGGTAAACAGGTGCAGCTACTAAGCCGCAGCTGGTATCAAGGAGTGGGCGCAGTATTGCCGGACCCGCAGAAGCAATGGGAGCAATGCCAAAACGGCGGCTGTCAAAACGGTCCGGGCCCGCAACAGCAGTCCCCCACCACATTAGTGGCGACGGTGGTGGGAGTAGCCGATAGCACGGATCGGGGCGAGACGGTGCGGGCGCCGCTAGCTTGGGTGAATGGCATGAACGAACAGCGGATGTACCAGCAAGACCCGATGGACCAGGCAGCCCAGGAGGCAGCCTGCCGTAACCATCCGGGTCCGTGTGCGCAACCGGTGCCCCATTTCACCCTCAAGGTGACAAGCTTCCTCGACCAGAACGGTTATTCCAGCTTTACAGCCAAGGTAGATGACGTGAATAATGCGTCGACGGCGGCAGCCGCAATCCGGAAGCTAGGGGTCGGGGCGGCCGATGCCGAGAGTTTGATCCAAGAGCAGCTCAAGGTGTTTACGATTCTGGGCTATGTGCTGGGAGCGATTGGCGGCATCGCACTGGCGGTGGCGGCCATAGGCGTGATTAACACCATGGTGATGGCAATTTTGGAGCGCACGCGCGAAATTGGCGTGTTGCGAGCGTGCGGCGCTACCCGAGCCACAATCCGCCGGCTGTTCACCGTAGAAGCGGGGCTGTTGGGTTTTTGGGGCGGAGTAGCCGGCGTGGCGGTCGGATTTGGCCTTACGCGGATAGCTAACGTGTTTATTAATAAGCAGCTGGCAAGTTCGGGGGTGCATGCGCACAATATTATTGGGCTGCCGGTCTGGCTGATTGTGAGCGTCATTGGCGCCACGACGGTGATTGGCATGCTGGCCGGCCTGTACCCGGCGTTCCGGGCGGCGCGACTCAACCCAGTGGAGGCTCTGCGCTACGAGTAACTGCGGTGGCGCTTAGAGGGAAGTTACGCGGTCCTTTTTGATACCAAGCGCCCCAATGAGGAGTACAATAACCTTATGGAACCAAAAATCGTCAAACAAGCTATTATTAACGCTCTTTTGGCCTCTATCTACGTGACTGCGGTGGGGCTATTTATATCCCATGCATCGAGAATCTTTGGGCAGAAAGACACGGCGCTAACGCCAGTAGCGGTACTTATGTTGCTGGTATTTTCGGCGGCGCTTATGGGTATTCTGGTGTTTGGCCAGCCCCTTATGTGGTATATCGATGGGAAAAAGAAGGCCGCTTTAAATCTGCTTGCCTGCACCATGGCGACACTTTCGGCGGTGATAGTGCTGACGTTTGCGGCTTTGCTTATTGTGCGCTAGCTCCTTAAGCGCGGGCCAAAAGAAACCGGCTGCGATAGATATCACAGCCGGTTGAGGCCGCCAGAGGCAACCTCAGTCGAAACCACCGCCGTTGGCATCGCCCACGATCCGGGGACTGACGATCTCCCCGCAATCCAGGCACTTCCTGTCTTGATACAGGGCGGTGCTGTCCTGTGTGGTGTACTTGCTGCCGACGAACTTGGTGTTCTTGTGACGGCAGAAGCCAGTCAAGATGGCAAGCGTACGAAGGATGCTCATTGTTTTCACCCCCCTTACGGGTCTGAGCTGCAATCGTGGGGTATACTGTACTACCTCTAGCGTTAAATGTAAAGAAGCATAGGCAAGGTGCGTATTGACATGCCTATAATTAAGAAGTATGGTTATAAATTCTCAGGCAATCACCCCGAGGAGGAACCCTTGCTCAGCTGGTTTAGGAGACGGCAATCACAAGCCGACGAACGGCGAGTCAAACGAGAGCAAGAAGCTCGAATGCTGCTGCTTGAGGCCATGGCACATGAGCCAGACCTCTGGTGGGGCACTCTCGAGCTCATGGAGGTCACGGGGCTAAACTCCGGCCGGGCCGCCGTAGCTCTCATGCAGCTACGGTTGCGCGAGCTGGTTGTGGCCGAGCAGCACCGCCGAACGGACTCTTCGCGCCCCCGAACGCTCTTTCAGCTCACAGCCTCGGGCATTCAAGAGCTGAACACCCGAAGCACCCGATGATCTTTCAGCCCTTCACACGATTGGAGCCATCGAATATGAGCACGCGGGAACCAATCCTGGAGCTTGATGAAGACGCACCGCGCCTGATCCGAGCGCTTTGGAAGCTCACGTTGCGCTTCCCCTGGCTGGCCCTCGTCCTGGGCATTCCGCTCTGGCCGATCGGCACAGTGGTGATGATCGTCTACGGGATCCGCACCATGGTTGTCCAGGAGAACGGCCTGTTCATCGGGCTTGACGCCATGATGGGCCTAGGGATCATGGCTGCCGGCCTGATCTGGCCGCCGCTCCTGTTCATTGTAGCCCGCCAGCACAAGCAGGCCGCCAAGCCACTACAGCCCCAACCGTAACATCCCGCCCCATGGACCGTTTTTGGTCCATGGGGCGATTTCTGTCTTGGCTCGTATGCTAGGATGAAAGCCAGGGATGAGAAGGGATGGTTCAGCCATGAAAACATTCGCATTTCGGCTTAGGCCCGGACAGGACCTCAAGCGCAGCATCGAAACGTTTGTGCACGAGCATCAGCTTAGGGCGGCCTTGGTAGTTACCTGCGTGGGCGGCCTGCGACAGGTGACCATGCGGATGGCCGGTGCCACGCCCGATAAGCAGGATATCCGTCGGATCCAAGAAGATTTCGAGATTGTGTCACTCGTAGGCACTATCAGTCCGGACGGTAGCCACCTCCACCTAGCGATATCCGACCGCGAAGGACGGGTGCTGGGTGGGCACCTCAAGGAGGGCGCCATTGTGGACCCTACGGCGGAGATTGTGCTCGGCGAGCTAGAGGATACCGCCTTTACCCGTAAAATGGACGAAGAGACAGGGTTTGAAGAACTCGTAATTACCAAGGCCCGCCACTTGCCGTAATTGCCAAACCCACCACGCCGGGTATACTCGGATGGTGCCCCACATCTTCAAGTCTCGCACGTACCTTCCTCAGCTTTTTATCGCCCAATCACTGAAAGGACTGACCCTTTGGTACGGCATTGAAAAGGTGTTTATGCAGTCGATCGGACTGGACGCGATCGATGTTGGGCTCATTACAACGGGACTCTGTCTTGTACTCCTGACCCTCAATATCCCGACTGGTCTGCTAGCCGATCGCTGGAGCCGTAAATACATGCTCCTTGCGGCTACCCTGGTGGTAGCTTTGAGCTCGATCGTGTTAGGCTCAAGCCATTCGTTTGAGAGCTACTTTGTGGGAAGTATGGGAAATGCGCTCTCGCTGGTGATGTTCTCTGGTACGCTCCCAGCTCTTGTGTACGATCTCCTCGCAGAGCAAGGGCAGCAGCATCGTTTTAATCGCGTACAGGGCGGTTTATCTGCCACTTATCAAGTGAGTGCTTTTTTTGGTGCGCTCGGAGGTGTGGCAGTAACTGCATGCTTGCCCTTGGCCGATGCATACTATATCTCACTCATTCCCTGTCTGTTGAGCGCGATGGCAATCGCTACGGTACGCGAGCCCCATCGCTATCAACCACAGGCCACTAAAACGAACAGCCAGCGGCTGCGTCGAACCTTTCGGGCGCTCAAGCAGACACCGTCTCTTCGCGTCTTGGGCCTGCTCGTAGTGTCTGCAAGTATTCTGGAGTGCCTTCTAAACGACTTTGGCCAGCTTTACTACCTGAAGCTGGGCTTGGGAGTTGGTGCCGTGGGCGTACTGAGCGGCTTGGCTGCTCTTAGTGCTGCCTTGGGTTCCAGTCTGTCGTACCGTTTGGGCCCGAAAGCGATGTATCTCTACCCGCTTATCCTCTTGCTATGGGGCATTGCCTCGTTCATCCCTTCAGTCTGGACACTACCCGGGTTTCTGGGCTGCATCATCATGCTCTGGACGCTCATCAATGAGACAACCACGCTCATTCAGCACCAGCTCAGCTCCGATCTTCGCGCTACTGCTAGTTCGGCCCTAAGCACGATTACTGAGTTGGGGTTGCTTATTATAACGCCTGTATTTGGCCTGCTCGCCCAGCATCATTCGGTTGCGGTTAGCTTTCAGTTGACCTGGAATGTCGGTGTAGCGCTGCTACTGGTGCTCTTGGTGCTCGGGTATGGACGGGTAAAACACGTCTCCCAGAACAGGCAGCTGAGTAAGGTGGGGACATAAAAATGGCCGCCTAGCGTTCTTGCTAGGCGGCCCAATCATTTAGGCCCAGACACTAAATCGCCAGGCGCCGCCAACAAGGCAGGCAGCGATCACCAGGCTGTGGCCAATGAGGTCTCGGCGATTCAGGATAAACAGCGCAAAGCGCCCCTCAGCCAGGGCGCGGTCACGAGCGTGACCCACCACCTCCAGGTCAGACGGCCAGAGGGTTACAAAGAACACACCGGCACAAATAAGCCATAGCAGGATGAGATTAAACCAGGACGCGCCAACCGATCCGAACACCACATAATTCAGTGCCTGCTGAGCGTAGGGTGCAATACCCAAAGCCGTACCAAGTCGTACCAAACGCAACTGACCGGGGCAGCGCCGCCAACGGCTCAGTGCCAGCGCCAACCCGCATGCCCACAACAAGAGGACCATGAGCGTAGCGTCCTGATCAAGCAATTGCTCATCAGAACGAGTCAGGTATACCAGCATCACCATGTTACCAATGGCAAAGATGATGGCCGTGATGAGGTTCCATTGCAGCAATCCAGTCGGCTTGCCGGCCTGAACGGCAGCTCGGATAGCCAGAATAAGTAAGGCTGCCTTGGTACTCATGAGAGCTAACGTTACCACTGGCATGACTGCTGGCAGACCCTTAGTCGCCTGAGCTACGTGCACTACTTGTTCAGTGCAGAACCACATGCTGGCACAAGCGTGCAGTGGTCCGGCCAAAGGTCGCAGCCGAACGCGCGCCCGGCGTAGTATCCGCCACGGCAATGCAATCGTCGTGGGCGCGATCGCCGTCATATCAACCTTTACGAGACGTCGGAATGGGAGCAGCACCGAGGGTGCCAGTTGCCGATTGTACGATACTACCAACCGATTCTTCAAGATGTAATGCTGCCATTCGCACAGTGGTACAATAACCCTCATGCGAGGCTTTGGTTATTTCTATCGTCATGGACGGGCCGGCGAGCTCTTGGAGCTCTTTTTGGTGGCGGCCGTTAGTAGCTTGCTCATCACGAGATTTTGGCTTCATATAACACACTACCCCACCATTGGCGGCCATACTTTTCATATTGCTCACATGCTCTTTGGCGGGATCTTGATGATGATAGCTACGGTACTGTTTACGGCCTTTCTGGGCTTTCGAGTACAACGCGTGGCTAGCTTGATTGCCGGCATCGGATTTGGCTTATTCATCGACGAGCTGGGCAAATTTATAACCCGTGACAATAACTATTTTTACAGCCCAACGGTGGCCCTGATTTACCTGGTGTTCGTAGTGCTCTTCCTTGTGTTTCGCTGGCTGAGCCAGACGCGGCAGCTCACACCCCGTGAGAATCTCTTGAACGCGCTGGCGCTGACCGAGGAAGTGGTAATTGAGGATTTGGATGCTACCGAGCGTACCCAAGTGATGCGTTATCTGGACCAGTCGGACCAATCGCATCCACTCACTAAGGCACTAGCC
>JARIHM010000113.1 GCA_029288275.1 Candidatus Saccharimonadota bacterium
CTTCTCGGCGCAAAAGCGGCAAACTTTCTTGCTGTAAAAATTAGCCATACGAATAAACGTTCCTATAAAAGTTAGGTTTTAGTAAGTTTGAGATTTAGAACGGGATGTCGTCGAGATTGATATTCTGGCTATCCAGATCCTGAATGACAACATCATCCGAAGATTTGCTGGGCGCTGATGAGGCGGTCGGCGCGGCACCCATAGGGGCATCGCCGCGGCTGTCGAGGAAGTTAATGTCGGAGGCGACAATCTCGGTGCGTTGTCGCTTTACACCATCTTTTTCCCAACTCTGGGTCTGCAAACGACCCACCACCATCACCTTGCGACCTTTGGCTAAGTACTGGGCCGCGAGCTCACCAAGTTTACCCCAGGCAACAATCTCGTGATATTCCACCGCTTCTTTGCGTTCACCGTTGGCATCAGCCCAAGTACGGTTGGTTGCGACGGCAAACGAAGCAACTTGCTGACCACTCGGAGTGGTTCGCAGTTCTGGATCACGTGTTAAATTGCCCATAATAATGGCTTGGTTAAAGCTCTTCGCCATTTACTTAGCTCCCTCCTCGGACGTTACTTCTGCGGGCTTCTTGTCGCTCGCATCACTCTTTTTACTGCTTGGTGCAGTCTTGTTCTCTTCATGAATCACCAGGATGTGGCGCAGCACCTCCTCGGTAATTTGAATGGTGTTCTCGAGCTCGCGAACCGTTGCCGGATCCAGCTGAACCTCGAAGTACACGTAGATCGCGAAATCTTGTCGCGCAATCCGGTACGCTAGGCGTTTTTTGCCCCAGTTGTCGCGCTTGGTGACTTTGCCACCAACAGCTTCAACGAGACTCTCGACCTTCGAAATAGGCGTTTCTACGTCAATCTCGAGATCGGGGTGCAGCAGCACCATTAACTCGTACGTCTTTTGCATCGCTTCCTTTCTATGGAAACCCCGGGCAGTTCCGGGATTGCGGCCTGATTACAGGGCGCAAAAAGGTTAATGATTGGTAAACTATGTAATTATAGGCCATTTAGCTAGTTTGGTCAATCTGGAAGCGCCCACTTGTTACAGCCGACCACCCGCCAAATGTTTTTCTCAGAGCAAGGACTGTTTGAGCGAAGCGAGTTCCGCAGTCGAAAAGCAATTTGGCGAATGGTCGACAAGGCCATGGCGTACAATAGTGGCATGCATGTGCTTGCGAGTAAATTAGAGGGGCTGCCGGTTATGAGCCTGCAGTCGGGTGAAACTGTGGCCACTATCCTCGATCCTATTATTGATATGGGCCGCCTTGAAGTCGTGGCATACCAATGTCATATCGGGCGCGGACGCGAGGCTCATGCGCTTATGAGCAGTGATATCCGTCAGCTGGCCGCCGACTGCGCCATCATCGATTCCGAGGATGAAGTCACGCCGGTCCGTGATGTCGTGCGGCTCCGGCCCCTTATTGAGACACGGTTTCGCCCTCTGGGCAAGACGGTAATCACCGATTTGGGCCGACGAGTCGGTCGAATTGAGGATTACACCATCAACCTGGAGACCCACTGTATCCAGAAGCTCTATGTACAACCTCCGTTTTGGCAAGGCTGGCTTCGTTCCAATCTCATCATTGATCGAGGCCAGGTCCTCGAGATCAGCCCCAGGTACATAACCGTGCGTGATACCCTCAGCAAGAATCCCCTCCTTGCTCCGGAGCCTGCTTCAGAAAGCCAAGCGTAAACCGCCCTTGAATTTTCGATACCTCTTACGCTAGAATGAGCCTAAGGCTAAGAGGGTTGATTGTGGTAGTTTTGCTCTTGTTCGCGGTGGCATTCGTGATTGCCTATAGATTAGTCACCGCCAACTAGTCATCAAGGCGCCTCAGCGCCTTTTTGATTTGATCATACTCAAACCCCTGGCGCGCTAAGTAGGCAGTGAGTTTATCGATATCTTGGTAGCTAGAGAGTCGGCGTTTTTTCGTAATCAACTGCTCAAGTACACTGTCTTGAGCTGCATCATCAATTTCTGTTAGCGCTCCCTCGATAACCTCACGATTGAGGCCCTTTTGGGCGAGTTCTTGAGCAAGCCTACGGCGGCTACGGGGCTTGAGCATCTGGCGGTTCTCGATCCAGATAGCGGCGAAGGCTGTATCATTTATCAACCCCAGGGCTTCAAGCCGCACGAGTACTCGATCGATGACGGCTGACTCCTCATATTTGGTTATAAGATAATCCTGCACCTCACGTCGGCTGCGTGGCCGATAGCTGAGATAGCGCAGGGCAGCGTTATAGGCCTTACCCTCAATCGATTGAGCTTCCCAAACTGCTACCTCTTCCGGGGTTAGGGCTCGGCCCACCCG
Source organism: Candidatus Saccharimonadota bacterium (assembly GCA_029288275.1). Lineage (GTDB taxonomy): Bacteria > Patescibacteriota > Saccharimonadia > UBA4664 > UBA4664 > JARIHM01. Next base: position 2,319 of record JARIHM010000113.1, read on the forward strand.
CAGCCCGCTCGTAGAAAGCTCCAGATCAGTCAGAGAGAAACCGTACTCCCCATCAAGATAGATTGAGTAGCGAGTAACGGCTCGCTTTTGCTGCTGAATGTCGGTAATAACCGGCACTACTACTTGCTCGGACTAAGGGCTACCTTTCGCACGGCTTTATCAAGCTCGGCCATAACCTGAGGGTGATCCTTGAGGTACTGTTTGGCCGCCTCTCGGCCCTGGCCAATCTTCTCGTCCTTATAGGCGTACCAAGCGCCACTCTTGTTCACCAGCTCGTGCTTGACGGCCAAGTCAAGGATGTCCCCGGCTCGAGAAATACCCTCGTTGAACATAATATCGAATTCAGCAACCTTGAACGGCGCGGCGATCTTGTTCTTTACCACCTTTACCTTAACGTGCTTGCCGATAGAAGCATCGCCGTCTTTGATCTGCTCCGAACCGCGAATATCCAGACGCACTGAGGCGTAATATTTTAGCGCGTTACCGCCCGCCGTGGTTTCGGGATTGCCAAACATCACGCCAATCTTCATGCGAAGTTGGTTCAAGAAGATAACGGTAGTCTTGCTCTTGGAGATCACTCCGGTAAGCTTACGGAGAGCCTGACTCATGAGGCGCGCCTGCAGGCCCATGTGTGAATCACCCATGTCACCCTCAATCTCAGCTCGCGGCACCAAGGCCGCTACAGAGTCAACGATTACGAGATCAACGGCCGAAGAGCGCACGAGCGTCTCTGTAATCTCCAGAGCCTGCTCACCGGTATCAGGTTGGGAAATAAGTAATGTATCCAAGTTTACACCCAGACGAGCGGCATACTCAGGGTCTAATGCGTGTTCAGCATCGACAAAGGCCGCCACTCCGCCCGTCTTTTGCACCTCAGCTACGGCATGGAGGGCCAGCGTGGTCTTACCACTCGACTCTGGTCCGTAAACCTCAATGATACGGCCCTTGGGAATACCACCGCCTAAGGCAATATCAAGTGACAATGCGCCGGTCGGAATCGTTTCAACATCGATCTTGTGACCCTCGCCTAGCTTCATAATTGAGCCGGCACCGAACTGCTTCTCAATCTGAGCCACCGCCATGTCGATAGCCTTGAGGCGCGCCTCGCGCTCCGCCGCCGTCTGCTTTTCTGCCTTCGCGTCCACTGCCTTCTCCTGCATATCTGTACTCATTGTATCATTCGTCCTTTAGTTCGGTTGCTTACCCTCAGAGCTTATCCGAACAAAATCCGTACGTCAAGAGCAAAGCGATGGCCCGAGCTTCATTGCTCGGGCCATAGGGTCAGATCTCCAGGTATCGAGCACAGATCTCGATCACCTCAGCTCTGGCCTTAGCCACCTTGCCCGCAAAATCCTCGGGCATCTCATGCTCAAAGCGCGGGATCTCCTCGACCAGATCATCGATCATCGGCACCACGTGCTCCATGGTCTCCTTGGCCTTGCGAACCTGCTTCTCGGGCGGGCAGGCATACAGCGTCCGCAGGTTATGCAGCCGGTCAGCCAGCTTGAGTGCTCGAACGCGCCAATCGCCACGGTACTTGATGTCGGCGAAATAGCCTTCGATGGTCTGCCACTTGGCCTTCGACAAGAGCAGAATCCAGTAGGCGATCGGGTAGCCCCACTCCTCGTACAACTGATAGCGGGCCACTTCGGGCTCGCTCTTGGTGATGTACTCGTCGTGCGTATCTTCGACCACATCGTGCAACATGGCCGCGATGACGGTTCGAGCCTCGGTGAGGCCAAGCTCGAAGACTGCAATGCGGGTGACGCCTGAGGTGTGCGTCACGTAGCAATCACCGCTGTGGCGCAACTGATGGCCGTGGAACTGCCACATCAGCTGATAGGCAAGACTGACTCGCCTAAAGTCCGAATCCGGCATACATCGCCGAATTCGGGCCACCAGCTCAGGCTCTTCCGTGAGAATATCGTGCTCGGGCTTGGTTGACCGAGACATGCTAATCCCCTCCTTGGGTCGGCTTGTGGCCACAAAAAAAGCGGCCCCAGATAGCAAAAAGAGCTTCGTAGGCCGCTTCACGTTCTAGGCTGCGGTCCGCTAGCCATACGTTGAATCCAATAATACGCTATAATTTACAGATTTGTCAAGAAGAGTGGATAGGTGGATTCCTAAGAGGAGGCAGCTCTGCGGGGTACTACCGATAATTCTGGAAGTCCAGCGGAAAATCAAAGTCCTTGGCCTTCAGCAGCGTGATTACGCCTTGCAAATCATCTTTGCTGGTAGCGCTAACGCGCACACTGTCTCCCTGAATTTGAGGCTTTACTTTGGGGTAATCGTCGCGGATAGCCTTGGTGATCTGCTTAGCTTTATCCTGATCAAGACCCTTACGCAACGCGATGGTCCAACGCATCTCCTTACCGCCCTGCACGGGCGCTGCTGAGGTGTCGAGCACCTTGAGCGACACTCCACGCTTCACCAGTTTGGATTGCAGCATGTCGAGAATAGCATCGAGCTGATTCTGGCTTTCACCCTCAATTAGAATACTGGTTTTGCTGTCGCCAAACTCCAGCTTGGCCGCCGTACCCTTAAAGTCATAACGTGTACCCAGCTCACGCTGCGCCTGATCCACTGCATTGCTGAGTTCAGCTATGTCGTAATCACTGACGATATCAAATGAAAAATCCTTTGCCATAGTCGGCCTCCTTTGTCGGGTTTAGTTTACCCCGAAGGCCGTGTCTTTCGCAAAATCTTGGTTGCGGCGGATCTCACCATCACGACCGAGGGCGTCGATCTTTTTGCCGGCCACCACCGAATTAGTGAGCGTCACACTGGTAGCGCCAGCGTTGCCAGTGGTAATGCTGATATCGTTGGCCGCCTGCACAAACATGCTCCAACCAGCAATGGTGGTGCCGCGCCACACCTCCTGGCCATCCTTGACGATCACTACCGAGGTGGTCTCCTTGACCGACACCACCATGGCGATGCCGGCAAATGGCGCCGTGGGTACACTGGCGGTAGCGGCATCGACCTTTGGCAGGTGGGCCAAGATATTGCGCGTTACAGTGGTGGTCTTGCCTAGTTTGCTTTTGGCCGAGATCCGGATAGCGTTGACGCCGTCCTGGAGCGCCACTTTCTCGGTAAAACTACCATTCGTGTCACTCAAGATTGGTGAATCGTTGATACTGACATCGGCGCCGGGCGTGGTAGTACCGCTCACATCGATGACGCCGCCGGTGATGGTAGTATCGGTGGCCGGAGTGGTAATGGTGAGCTGTGGCGGCGCCGCCAAGGCCGACAATTGCCATACCAGGTAGCCCACAATCGCTACAATTACCACAGCCACACCTAGCGCTGCCACAATTGGGCCAGTAAATACCAGGCGCTTAGAGCGTTCCAGTCGCGGCTGCTTGGTGGCGCCTACGACCACACCGCCCCGCTCAGCCGCATAGGCTGCCGCCACAACCGCACCATCGAGACCCAAATGACTAGCGTAGTGCTGTACAAAACCGCGTGAATAAATATCATTGGGCAGGCTGGAGTAATCGCCTGACTCTAGCGCGGTTAGGAATTTACCGCGAATCTTGGTATCGATCTCTACCTGGGCCAAACTCAAACGCATAGCCTGACGCCGGGCCTTGAGCTGCTGACCCACGGGGATATTTGGCTTAAGCTGAGGGTCCTGAGGCATGGGTCTATTTTACCTGATGAGATCAGCCTGGCCTACCGTCTTGAAAGGAAACTGCCCGCCGAGCCCATTAGGGTTCGGCGGGACATGGCCTAATGCTCAGTAATAGCGCGTACTAGGCCTATACGATATGGCAAGCTTCCTAAGTCATGTCCGGCACCAGGCAATATGCGTAAACGACTACTAGGGATAGCCGCATGAGCTGCCTGAGCTCGCCGCTGCCACAGCGACGGCTCCAGACCGCCCACCGTCAGCAATGTCTTGCAGGTAATAGCGGATAACGCACCCGTCCAATCAGCCTTCTGAAAGGATTCAATCATGGCAGGACCGCGTTCATCCAACCACTCCGACGGCAAATACGGCAGGTCTTCTGGCAAATAGGCCGATAACGTAAATAACCATAGTTCGGAGGGAGGTCGCCGAGCAGCTGTAAATAAAGCCGCAAAGGCGCCATAGGAGTAGCCCGCTAATACCGTTTCGGCAGGATCATAAGGCTCGTACATATGCGATAGGTCGGCCACCCAATCATCCAGGGTAGTATATTGCGTCCGTCGTCGTACCGGCCTTTGATACCACATAATTGGCGCAAACTCAGCCCGATATCCGCAGGCCTCAATGTCGCTTAAAACCAGATCATATTCCAAGCACCGCTCGCCTTCAAAGCCAGGCGCCAGCAAAACCGTCTTCAAGTTCACCCCTTGGGTCATCGGCTAAGCCTGGCTTATTGTACTACCTACCTCAGTTGTACGGAGGAACTGGGAGCGATTGTCTCCTACTCGCCGTCATAGGGCTCGGCCGGTCGCATCGCATCATCAGCTGCGGCGACACTAGCACCCCGCACCTGATCGAGCGAGCTCACCAGTACATCGCGCGGACGGGCGCCGTCGGCCGGGCCAACCACCCCCTGCTCTTCGAGCAGGTCGATGAGACGGGCCGCCCGCGCATATCCCACTCGCAACCGGCGCTGAAGCATGCTGGTGCTGGCCTTGCCCGCACGAATGACCGCCTCGGCCGCCTCGTCAAACAGATCATCGTCGATCTCGCCATCACCGCCGCCACCGCCACCAGCCGACTTGCCGCCAATGGTAACTTTCTGGGCTAGTACTTCGTCGTTGTAGCTCGGCCCACGCTGCGCCCGCAGGTAATCCGTGACCGCCTTAACCTCTTTCTCGTCCAGGAAGGCGCCCTGGATACGGCGCGGCTTCATAAATTCGGGACTCATAAACAGCATGTCGCCCTTGCCGAGCAGCTTCTCGGCGCCCATTTGGTCGAGGATGGTGCGCGAGTCCACCTGCGAGGCCACGCTAAAGGCCAACCGGGCCGGAATATTGGCCTTGATGATACCGGTAATAACGTCCACGCTGGGCCGCTGCGTGGCCAGCACCAGGTGGATGCCGATAGCCCGCGCCATCTGGGCCAGACGCACGATCAGCGACTCTACATCGGCCGCCGCTAGTACCATCAAGTCAGCCATCTCATCAATCACGATCACGATGTAGGGCATGGCCTCGTCGGGGTGGGCCTTGTTGTACTCGATGATGTTGCGATTGCCTACCTCGGCCAGCAGCTTGTAACGCCGTTCCATTTCGGCCACGGCCCACTTGAGGGCCGAAATGCACTTCTCCGGCTCTACGATCACGGGCGTCAGCAAATGCGGAATATCATTGTACAAGCCCAGCTCCACCCGCTTCGGGTCTACCAGAATCAGCTTCATGTCGTTCGGCGAATTGCGATAGAGCAGACTTGTAAGGAATGAGTTAATCATGGCCGATTTACCTGAGCCCGTGGCGCCAGCAATCAACATGTGCGGCATTTTGGCCAGATCGGTAAACATGGGGATGCCCGATACATCACGGCCCAGGGCGAACGTCAGCGGCGTCTTTTCCTTGGCCCACTCCGGCGCTTCGAGCACGCCACGCAAGCGCACCATGGCGATAGCTTTATTGGGAATCTCAACACCCACGGCGCTCTTGCCAGGAATCGGAGCTTCAATCCGGATAGGGTGAGCGGCCAGGCTCAGGGCTAGATTGGTATCGAGAGTAGTAATTTTGTTCAATTTTACGCCGCTGGGTGGAGTGAACGTATATTGAGTAACAGTTGGACCCACATTGACTTCACCCATCTGAACGCCGATATTAAAGCTCTCTAGAGTTTGCTGAATGATAGCTGCATTAGCCTTTACATCACCGGCGTCAGCCTTGCTGCCGGCACTCGATAGCAAATCAAACGACGGCCCCTGCCATGAATCATCAGTCTTGGCCGTGAGCGCCTCCTGCGGCTCCTCTTTGGCCGGCTTTTTGGGCGCAGCGCCCAAATTGAGCTCGCCCTTCACTGGCAGTACTGAGCTGGCACCGGAATTATCATTTACCTTAAGTAGTTCGGCCGTGGGGTCATTTACCTTAATATCCTGCGCCGTGCTGGGCTCGCGCTTAAAGGCCTCGGCCAGTCGCGCAAACAGCTCGCCCAGGTTAGTGTTGGTGGCTACAATCAGCGCGATCACAATCAATGCCACCAGTACGATGGCCGAGGCCGGCACGTTGAGCATCTGCAGCATAAACCGAGCAATACTATAGCCCACAAAGCCACCGCCGCCACCCATCTGAGCTGTATTCATCGCATCGTCCACGCTCACGCCAATGTGGAAGAGTGCCGACAACGCGAGGATCAATATGATGAAACCGATGTAGTTGTGTGCCCGGGGCGGATTATCGCGCCGGAACAGCATAATGGCTAGGCCTGCAAAGATGGCCGGCAGCAGGTAGGCTGCAAAGCCAAACACCAGCCGCAGCCCCGAGAACAAGCCAGTCACGAGCGTGCCGCCAAAGTTGAAGACAGCAAAGAGCAGCAGGATCGTTAAAGCAGCCAGCACCACGGCCGCAATCTCGCGCTTGGTTTCTGGCGCAATCATGGGCTCCTGGTTCTTCCGTTTCGTACGTTTCACCGGTTTGCGAGCTTTCTTCTGGGGCATATTATGGTTTATTATACCGCTTTCGGTTCAGATACAAAATTGCTTTGGATCAAACTTTGGCGTAAGATACGCCCACCCTGCTCAGACCAATCCCTGAAGGGAGCTCATTATGGATCTGACGCCACTGGCCGACTACCAACGTCGACCGCTCGACCGCATCGACTACGCCCGTGTCGGACAAGCCGCCCGTGAGGCCGGGATGGAGGTGGAACGCTATAGTTTTCGGCTCGGCACTCATCTGGTACCTCAGCAACTACCACTCGTAGGTGTGCGCTGGGCGGTGCCGAATGGTCACCTGGCCGTGATCGTAGTGCAGGGTGCACCGACGCTCATTCTGAGCGTGATGACCGTACGACAGGTGGCCATGCCGATTTTGAACCATAACCTGCTCTACCAGGCCACCCAGACCTTTCCGATTGATGGCGATCCGGAGCAGCTAGCCGACGACTATACCACCTGGCTTGCCGGCACGCTTAAGGAGGCGCTGAGTTATCTGTAATGGTTAGGCCCGGGGACGAATGCGTCCCCGGGCCCTTTTCTCGTCTACTGCCGGTTCTTCTTCCAGGCCAGCGCGG
>JARIHM010000115.1 GCA_029288275.1 Candidatus Saccharimonadota bacterium
GACTAGTCGTCGGCAGCGTCAGATGTGTATAAGAGACAGCTTTGATGGGGCGTGGCCAAGCGGTAAGGCGTCTGATTCTGGCTCAGAAGATCCTAGGTTCGAATCCTAGCGCCCCAGCCAGTCATTATTACTCAAAAAGAGGCTTAGTAAAGCCTCTTTTTGCTGACCCACGAATCTCGACATCCTAGAGCTCAAACCCGCTTATAATAACATCTGATATGATCTAACCATGGCGACCAAAAGGCGGCGCAGAGCCCAAAAAACTAACCCTAACCTTGTTCTGCTAGTTGCAGTATCAGCTATTGCGTTAGGTCTGTCGTCAGTTTTCGGCAAATCAATCAGTGAGCTCATGAATCTGGCGATCCTGTCGTTGGTATTGTGTGGTAGTCTCCTTAGCATTGCTTTAATCTGGCTGATCGTCCATCAAACCAAGGTACGCAGTCAACGTCAAACCGCCGTATTTAGTGAAGACGTAGATGGGATGGCGTGGAGCGAGTTCGAATTTTTTGCAATCAAACTTCTTAAGAATCAGAAGTACAAGATTGAAGCACATCCATCAGGCCCCGGTGATCAAGGAGCGGATATCATCGCTCGGAAAAATCGAGATAAATTTGCAATTCAGATAAAACACTATAGCTCAAAATTAGACAACAAACCGGTTCAAGAAGCTGTGGGCGCAATGGCCTACTATCACTGCAACAGATCAATGGTGATTACCAATAGTCACTTTACTGCCGGCGCGAAACTTCTAGCCGCGTCCAATAATTGCATCCTTGTTGATCGCGAAAAAATAGGAGAGTGGATACTCGAGTCATCACCAAGCGACAGCGCTACAGCGTAATTAAGTTATGCGAGTACACCCCCTAGGCAAATGCACGTTTTGGTCAGTTCCAAAAATGACAAATGCCCCACGCTTCACGCAGGCAAATGCCATCTCCTTAGTGGAGATCGTGAAACATGGGGCGCTCAGAGGCACTGAAGCTCTCGGTTAAGGGCTTCGTCGACCATCTGCAGGAGCTCACGCTGGAAAGTAACGAAGTCGAAGGTGCTAGCGCCCTGCTCCTCGGAGCGGGCGTATTCAGCCTCCCGCCTGGCCCTCCAGCGACCACCCACCCATCTCATGAGGCCCAAAATCAGCGAGCTGCCAGAACGCTCCTCCTCGGAGTAGGTAGCGGCGTCGGCAAGCAGCCGCTCGAGCACGGACTTGTTTTCTTGCAACCAATCCAGGGTGAGATGAACCTCTGCAAGTGTTACGCCTTCGGTTAGTAGCTTGAGCCTGCCGTAGACGTGGGCATATTTAACGCGAACCGCAGGGGATATAGGCTGGTCCTTAAAGTCGAGCAGCTCGCACGCATCGAGCCTCAATTTAGCCTCTTCCACCAACTGTGAGTAACGCAAATACCGGAGCCGGTTCGCGCTAACCCCGATATCTTCCGGCAGAAGACAAAACTCACTCAAGTACTCGGCCAGCTTATGCACGAGCTTATAGTCGCACTGCTCGTCCACGCGGTAGAGAGCCATATCGGCCATCCTCAGCTGACGCAAACTCTCCCTGAGAGAGCTTCTATCGATCGGCGCCGAGTACCGTTTCGCGCACGAAGCAATATCGGTCGTTCGCTGCCGCAGCAGCCAAGCGCGATCGGCAGCCGCGGCTGAATCCGGAAGTGGCGGCCAGTCGGGCAGCTCGCGGTGGACAATCAACAGAAACGCTACCTTGTCCAAGAACAAGGTGACGCTCTGGTCAATCGTGCCCGCCGCTGGGCGAACACCGGCCGACCACAAGAACGCCACCAGGCGCAGGAACCAGCGATTCTCAGCGGTCTGGCGGTTCTGGTAGGCCAGAGCCGTCGCTCCCCACAGCCAACCCGGGTCTTTGACCTGACCGTAGATATAGCGAAGCTCGTGAGCGGGAGTAGAAGCAGAAACGATGAGGTGGGTCGCCCGGTTCAGGTAGTATACCGTGGCTCGCTGTTTACGGGTCATCTCGGGCGTAATGTGAAGATCCATGTAACTCTCCTCGGTCGGCGAGTACGTATCATAAGCTACACAGGTATAACTGACGCGTCAAGAACCCGCAACGACTCGTTAGCGACTCTTAAAAGTGGTGCGTGCATATGGACATGAAGCGGACTTCACCCGTGAGCTGATGCTGCATCTTTGTAAAATCATAGAACGAGCATACCTCCAAGATCTCCAGGGCCTTCAGCATGGCAAAGGTTATAATCAGTCAACCTAGAGAGTGTGGGCATCATCAAGCCTATCCGGCCTGAAGATATCGAAAAGATTGTTTACGAGGCAATCAAGACCGCTGAGTACTCAAACCCGACAATTAAGGACGGGCTCACTCCGCCGCCTCCTCGTGAACCAAAAAATTGGCAGGCCGGGCCTAACAGAAGAGGGATCGAGCCTACAGCGAATCTTGAGACACTACTACTGAGCTCCTGTTGGTAAAAACGTTTGGTTCGACGAGCGCTGCCCCGTAGAAATATTCTTGAAAATGCGAACGATAGTCGAACCCCCCTCAATTATTCATTAAGCCTGATATGATAGTACAGATGATAGTCGGTTGAGCATCGACCAAGCCACGACATTAGGTAATGAGGGGAAATTATGGCGCAAGCATATTACAGCACAATATTCGCCAATAGCGTTGAGGAAGTATGGGATATCATTAAAGATTTCAACGATGACCGTTGGTCCGGTGATGTCACTGCAAGCAAGAGCGAGAATGGCCAGTCCGGATCGACAGTCGGTACGATACGGACCCATACATTTGGCGACAAAACGGCTAGATCAGACCTAAAGGCTTACTCGATCCTAGATCATTCGCTAACGTATGGTTTTGTTGGCAAACCACCCTTGCCGATCGAGGATTACATCTCGACTCTTCGCGTTACACCTGTCACCGAAGACGATAGAGCATTCGTGGAATGGTCGGCCACCTTCAACTGTGCAGAGGCACAGCGTACAGAGATAACAACCCAGTTGATCAGTTCCTACCGCAGATGGCTCGGCTCTTTACGGCAAAAGCTTAACGCCGCAAGCTGATTTAATTATGAAAAATGCCTACCTGCGAAGAAGAGGCCCCCGAACACTTTATGAGCATGGAGGAATGTTTCGAGAGCCTCAGCTCGGCTATAATGTGATCGCAATAAAAGGACGATAATTATGCGTATATTCGTAGCTGGCGCCACGGGTGTTCTGGGTCAACAGATTGTACCACTGTTGGTTGCGGCCGGCCACACCGTTGCAGGCATGACCCGTTCGCAGGCCAAGGTAGAATCCTTACGAAAGCTGGGTGCGGAACCGGCAGTCTGTGATGTTTTTGATGCTGATGCTCTGCAGCAAGCCATTATCACTTTTAAGCCAGACGTCATCTTGAATGAGCTGACTGACCTGCCAGACCGCCTTGATGACCTGGCGGAGCATGCCAAGCTTAATGCCAAAATGCGCCGCGATGGTACGCGCAATCTGCTGGCAGCAGCAGATGCGGCTCAGACTCCCAAAGTGATAGCGCAAAGCGTTGCCTGGGATATGAAGGGCGAGGGTGCTAAGGCGGTAGCTTTTCTGGAGCATGAGGTGCTATCGCGCGACGGCGTCATTGTACGATATGGTCAATTGTACGGTCCAGGCACCTTCTATGAACGCGATAAGCCGCTGGAGCCACGTATTTTCCTGGCCGACGCCGCGCAGCGGACTGTCGAGCTGCTTGATGCGCCATGCAGTATCGTACATCTCATTGAAAGGTAAGCTATGTATAAAATGAATGCCACTACCCGGGAAGATTATCTGAAAGAGGCCAGCGATTCCGGCCGTAGCCTTGATGCTATTGATGCTTTTATCCAAGGTGCCGCGCCATCGTTACGCCCCTGGTTTTACAATGTGGGGCCAAAAGAGCCGGGCATGACATTTAAGATGGTGGCCTATGGGGCCTTTACCTACGTCCCTACGAAGGACCGCCAGGCAATTGTTGAATGGCCCGTGATTGGCCTAGCGCTACAAAAGAATTACATCAGTCTGTATGTTTCGGTCACAAAAGACCACAAGCCGCTGGTGGATTTTTACGCGGACAGGCTTAACTATACCCGGAGGGGCAATAACAATTTTAGCTTTGAATCATTCGAGCAGCTCAACAAGCCGGCTTTTGAAGAGTTCGTTAAAGAGACGGCGCGGATCTTTAGTGAAGATCCGCGCAATCCCGTGCGTTTTAAGGAGGGAACAACGGCGGGATAATCGAGCGCCGTGTGCCCGTGCCGGATGAACCGTGCTTATTAAAGCGCGTCTACCACCACTTGGAATCGGCGTGGATCAAAGTAATCGTGGTATTCAATAATGAGCCCGTCGCGAAAAACGAAGACGGCGATGTTGTCGTTTGTATACGGCGTGCCGTTCTTGAGTAGCGCATCATTTTTGTACTCAACGCAGACTGCCTGAGTGTCCGTGTCATCGTATATGGCGGTAATATTGGAGTCAAAGCGTTCGAAATTATCAAATAAGCCGTTAAAGGCCGTGCGAATTGCCGCTTTGCCATCAATAACCGAGGCAAATCCCTCTGCCGGATAGGGAACTGTAATTTTGCCTTCCTCATGCCATAAGTCCAGCCATTCTGGGATATTCTTTTCGCTCAAAAGTTTATAAAATTTCTGAACTGACAGGGTGTTTGGTTTAGACATAATAGAAATCCTGTTAAGCAGCAAATATTTTATCATAGAGGCCATGATGCTTAGGCCAAAAATAGCAGTTAATATTGTATATTGTTGATAATATGGTAAAGTATAATTTGTTTGTATCCCATCTAGATTAAGGGGCCAGGATGCAATCCAGATTTAACGTAGCAGACGTCAGCAAGATCAAGGTCCGGGGCCAGTACGAGACCGGAACGACCACAGGATCGCAGGTAATCATCAGGACGCCGGACGGTTGGAAGACGCGGCGTCCAATGTTCACTCGGACGGTGATCGTCGAGCCGACGGATTCCGTCCCACCACGCCGCCGAGGCGGCAACATCACTCAGGTTGCAAACGTCAGCGGCAAGGGTAAGGTTATGCAGGCGGGTGGCGACATCATCAGTGGCCGACCGGTCGGACTCCAGAACTCAGCTGCGGGCGTGGTCACCATTCTGTTGCCGAGTGGCTGCACGCCGGAGATCACTCAGATCTCGTGACAACTACGGCTCCAGCTCCGATTCTTTCGGGGCTGGAGCCTTCTCTTGTATCGGCGCTCGTTATTCTGGGCGGAGCGTTATCACGAACCTCAGTCCAGGCTGCGCGAGCTCAGGGTGAATATGCCAGCCCTGGCCCTCTACAAGCTCGTGAACAATAGCTAATCCAAGCCCTAAGCCACCGGTATTTCGATTACGTGAGGCCTCTACTCTATAAAAGCGCTCAAACACAAAAGGCAAGCTCTCAGCGGGAACGCCCTTGCCGTTGTCCGCGAATGCAATAGTACGGTCCGTAGCCGTGATAGTAAGCTCACTGGCACCTGAGTAGCGCAGGGCATTTTGGATGAGATTCGTGAGAATTTGCTGCAGGGCGCTGCGGCTGGCATGGATAAAATAATCTTCGGGAATAGACAGCTTCGCTGCTATACCTTTCTGTGCAAGCTCAAGATGAAAGTGGTTAAGAAGGTCTTTGCAGAATTGTTTAAGATGGATATTTTCGGGCGCCTCGGTGTCGGGCACGCGAGCCTTGGTGTAGGCGTCGAGTTGCTCTACTAATTCGGCCAGCCGCTCCGCTTGCTCTTTGATGAGGGTGATCCGTTCAGTAGTAGCTGGATGCTTGCCTTCCTGTATAGCAGTGAGCTGCCCAATAATGATAGCCAGCGGCGTATTGAGCTCATGCGAGGTATCCGAGACCAGATCTTTACGGAGCCGTTCTTCGTGCTGTAGGCGGTTGGTTAGATTATTAAACTTGGTAAAAACTTCATCAAATTCCCGGATGCCGGTTGGCTGTAGCTGGACTTTAAAGTTACTCTGCTCCAGGGATGCCACAGCCTCATTAAATTGACGCAGCGGCCGCCGAACGAACCGCGCGGCGAACATACCGAGGATGACGGGGGTACCAAGGGCAATCAGAACGTATGCCGCTAGCGCCGTCAGTACACCACTCGTAATGCGTATGATAAGCTGATTGGCCACCGGAATTAAAAACAGAGTAATCGGCACCGAAGCCAGAATGAGGATGGCAATGCGGATACTGAGTTGATTAAACAGGCTACTTTTAAAGATACCGAGGAGCGCCGCTCCTATGGTGGCGGCTATAGTAAAGACATAAAAGATAAAAATGATATTGGCGGTCACTGCTCTGGCTCTCCAATAAAACGATAGCCGCTCCCAATAACCGTTTCAATAAAGCGTGGATTCTTGGGATCGGCTTCGATCACCTGACGTAACGCCTTGATGTGGGCATCGATGGTGCGGTCGTACACGAAATGACCCGTTGGATCACTGTAGATCCGGTCAACTAATTGAGCTCGAGAAAGCACCGCGCGCGGATGAGAGGCTAGTGCTAGTAGCAGATTAAATCTCGTCGTGGTGAGCGTGACCGACTGGCCATGCTGCGTGACCGACATGGTTTCGGGGTCGATAATGAGACCCTTAAAGTGGAGCTGCCGCGCCTTATCATGCCGGCGTAAGAGTGCTTCGACACGCGCCACAAGAACGTGGGGATTAAAGGGTTTCTTGATGTAATCATCGGCGCCTATGGCGAGTCCTTTCACCTCATCTTCATCGCTGCCGCGGGCAGTGACAATAAGGATAGGCATGGTGGAGGTGGCTCGAATGGCCTGGCAGACGTCGAGCCCATTTAGATGGGGCAGGTTAATGTCGATGATGGCTAGATCGGGCTGGTGAGCCTCGAATAGTTCGAGTCCCGCTTGGCCGTCGGCCGCCTCAATGACGCTATATCCAGCATCGCGCAGATATGTTACCTCAAACTCCCGAATCGAGGCCTCGTCTTCAATAACCAAGATCTTCATATGTCTAGTGTACCAACTCATACTCCTGACGGGGCAATAATCTCGGCTGGCCAGCCTTTGGCTAGCTTGATATCACCGGTTTCGCGCACGGCGGCCAAGATTTCGGCTTGTAAGGCGCTCTCTTGTTGGAGCCTCAGAGCCGATTGGCGAATGGCTAGGCGTGTTTGCTCATGTGCTCTATTGCTCGCATCAAGGCTGGTAGCTCCCATAGTGGCAACGGTGAGCCCGGCGGCCGCCGCCCCCATCTGGGATTCTGGGGCGTTAAAATGCCACCATTCGGCAAAGTAGGGCTGAAAGCCGGCCTGAGTCATGACGTGAAAAAGGAGCCGTCGATTATGGCACGCCACCATTTCACGCTCCGCTAGCGTCTTGCCGGAGGCCAGCTTAGCCTCATAGTAGGCTAGAGCCGATCGCTCACCGCCATGGTCGAAGGCGGTGCCAAAATCGAGCATCTTGCCATGGCGCCTCATAATGGCCGACAGTCGCAGCTCGAGGCCAATCCTCTTAGCCGCATCCAGCTCTTTGTTCGCCAGGCGGGTCCGAATGTGAAGGAGCTCTGCTTCGTGGGGCGGCCTCAGTTTTACAATCGCCACGTCTACCGCTCCACCGGTATTGTGCGGTGCGGGTCGGGCTGGGTCCATAGAGGGAAGCGAGACGTAGTTCTGGGTCTCGGCATCCAGTGCTTCATTGTCCATCTCTGGATGCGTATGCTTAAGCTGCTGTTTGTAGAAATCATAGAGTGATTGCTGTACCTGATACGGCCGGTAGGCATCAAATACAAGCAAATGGTGATCGGCCGGCAAGAGCTGCTCTGCCTTCACGAGCCGGCGAGCTACCGACCGGCGGGCAAATAGCGTCAGTAGGCTGCCCTTTATAGGGCGTGGCCCTTGGTGGCATACGGTGAGTTACTATGCTCACCAAAGTAGATTGAGGAGGTCATGATGTTCTCAGCTTCTGGCGACAACGGGCCGAGCGGGACCAGCGGATCGGAATGGTGGCTGGCTTTTAGCACAATGGCCTTCCATCCCGCAACCTGGCCGGCCGTAAGGGGGATGCTCCTATTCATAGTGTGCTTTCTTTAATGCGAGCGTTACCATTTGGTCGATCATTTTGCCAAAGGGTAGACCGGCAGCGGCCATCATACGCGGATAGCGACTGTATGAAGTGAGGCCAGGTAGAGTGTTGACCTCATTGAGCATTATGCTGCCATCTTGCAATAGAAACAGGTCTACCCGCGCCAGTCCGCCACAGCCCAGGGTGCGGTAAATAGTCTTGGCCGTCTGCTGCACAAGCGTCCGTGCTTCGGCCGGGATGTCGGCAGGCACAATGAAGGTAGCATTTTCAGAGCCGTCCTCAGGCTTTTCCTCCTGGTGGATTCGAAAGAAGCCATGCGACAAGCGAATCTGATCAGGCTCACCGACGATCAAGTTTGGATCATTACCAAGCACGGCGCAGCCCACCTCGCTGCCGACGACAGCCGCCTCGATCAACACCTTGGAATCGTATTGACGGGCGGCCTCCACGGCAGGCAATAATGCTTCTTTTTGCGACACTTTACTGACACCAAACGATGAACCCGAACGGGCTGGCTTTACAAAAATCGGGTAGGTAAACTGGCCGGGGTCGAGCTGCTCGTTGGCCGCAACGATCCAGAAGTCTGGTGTCGCAATACCCGCACTCCGAACTACCGTGTAGGCCAGCGACTTATCCATACAGAGAGCAGAACTCTGAACATCACAGCCTACGTAGGGGACCCCAGAAAGCTCTAGCAAACCTTGCATGGCTCCGTCTTCGCCAAACTTGCCGTGCAGAACAGGTAGTACTACATCAAGCCGAATCGTTTGGTATCGCTCATGCTCGAGAACTATGAGTCCATGAACGTTGGTGTCTGGCGATAGCACCACGGGGCGGCCGTTCTCCCAGCCTTCGTGAGGGCCGTCGCAGAGCTTCCAAGCGCCATCCTTCGTGATGCCAACCCAGAGCGGCTCATACTTGGTAAGATCGAGGTTCTTGGCCACTTCACGGGCTGATTTTAGAGAGATAGGGTGCTCCTCGGCGCGGCCACCGAATATAATGGCAATCCTTCGTTTGTTCATGCTGCATTCTCCTCTTCGAACTTAAGGCAATTCGTGATCGTACGCTCAATGATGTCGCGCAGGGCATGGTCGGTGTAGTAGGCGACGTGGGGCGTGATGATCACATTTGGCATTTTTTCTAATCGAGCTAGCGCGCTATTGTGGATGGGTTTATGTCGGTAGTCGGCGTAGAATAGGCCCGTCTCTCCTTCGAGGACGTCGAGCGCCGCACCGCCCACCTGGCCGCGTTCGAGGGCGGCAACCAGCGTCTCAGTATCAATGAGTGGCCCGCGGCTGGTATTGATGACGAGTGCGCCAGACTTCATCCTGGCGATACGCTGGTGATTTAAGAGGTGATGTGTATCCGCGGTAAGGGGTGCGTGAAGCGTTATTATGTCGCTGCGGCGCAGCAATGCATCGAGCGGGACGTATTCGGCAGTGGCCTTGGGGTGGTGGTCATGGGCAATAATATGGCAGCCAAAGCCCCGCAGCCGATCGATAACTGCCGACCCGATACGCCCCGTTCCGATCACCCCAATGGTTAGATCGCGTAGCTCTTTGCCGCGCGCATCAGGTAACCTAAAGTCATGTTTCGCCGCCCGGGTAAGCATGGACCGGGCATTTCGTACAGCCATTAGCATGAGCATGAGTGTGTAATCGGCTACGCTATCAGGCGAGTAGGCTACATTTTCGACGGTGATGCCAAGACTGTGAGCGGTATCTAGATCGATATGGTTATACCCGCTGCTTCTGGTAGAGATATACGCTACACCAGCTTGGCTCAGTGCTCGGAGCGTACTGGGCGTGATGGGCGTTTTATGGCTGACGCTAATGCATTGGTTTCCTCGTGCCAACGAGGCATTTGTCTCGGATACTGCCGCACTGGTGGTGGCGGGAGCAATACCAAACTGAGGTGCTAATGCGTGGAATAACCTAGCTTCGTCCGGCTCGCATTCGTATACCGTGATTCCTGGTTTTGGCATGGTTACGCTTGATCCTTTCATTACGACTGGCCTTGCCGTGATGTCTAGAATGCCGGATGGGTGTGAAATGGCTATGAAATTTTCGAACACGCTTATGCTAAGATGATTTTATGAAGAAGGCCTTTGGTATTCTCGTTAAGCTCGGTATTATCGCTGGGTCATGGGCTTATGCCGTTATGTTTGGCTGGGCCGGATTATGGAACGTGCAGAGCGGTCCGTTTGGTGGCCAACTCAGTATCACGCAGCAAGATCTGGGGGCGCTTATGATAGGTTTGAGCCTGGCGCTCATTATTACCTCGATGTTTATTTTCAAATCGGCTCATCAGGGGACGTTTTTGGCCATTGCGAGCCTTATGGTGGCAATCTATGGAGCGTATCTTTTCCTGGAAGGTTTTGGCACTTGGGTGGACGAGATGATGGTGCTGTATGCGCTTGGCATGGTGTCTGCGTATGGGCTTGATCGATTCTTGTCTGGGCAGCGCCTCTTCCGGAGCGCCTCAAGCTAGGTTTGCTCGCTTGCAAATGCCGGGCCATCATGCTTTTATAAGCTAGCCCATGCGTATTACCGCGGCTGCTGAACCGATGGTAGTATGTCCGAAAGGAAGATCATGGGTGATCAACTGTTCGCAATATGGTGGTGGCTGAGGCGCTTGCCGAGGGTCCCGTCGGCACTGCGGGAGTATCATTTGGCGAGGCGTCGTTACCGACCGGGCATCATCACCTTTGGCTGTGCCGGAGTGATGATGGTCACGCAGGTTACGAGCAGCGCAGTCTCGTTCCTCGGTCCGTGGGAAGTGAGCCTGAGCGGGATATCCTTGCTCGACGGTGGCCTGTGCTACGAGTCGAGCGATTGCTGGCCCGATCTTATCAGCCCCTATCTGGCGCAGGTGCTGATTGGATGCCAGCTTGGGTTGGAGCCCGATGACTCACGCGAGCACCTCTGTCGCTTACAAGAGCGCATTCCTGAACTCCGCCGCGCGCTGGGCTAGGGAAGCGGGGCCTCTCGGTTTTTCCGGGGGGGCCTTTTTATAAGGTATTATCAAGTCATGCAAATAGACTCTCGTTTGAATGATATCGATGACTGCTTGTATCGCGTGGCGGTCCGAGCCCTGATTGTTCGGGGTAGCAAGGTACTGCTGGTTCAGGAAACTCCCGAGTTGTGGTGGGCGTTTCCCGGTGGAGGCGTGGATCATGGTGAGACTATTGCCGCAACGCTTGTACGTGAGATAGAAGAGGAGCTGGGCGTACCAGCAGAAGCAGTTTCCGCTGATCCGGAGATCGCCGCCTATACTATTGGGCAGGTAGTGAATGCGGTGCCGCGGATGAATATCTTCTTTAAAGTAATCATCCCCGAGGAGCAACTCCAAAAGACGCATCATGTGGCGGCCTGGGCTTGGTTTACAAAAGATGAGTTTTTAAAACTCAATCTGCATCCGTCATACGATAAGGCTGGGCTTGCTAGCGTGATCTTCGGGACGTAGCGCTTGTTTCCAGCCAGCGATAAATGTGCCGCCCGGGCATTTGGTTTTGGGGTTGGCTTCGCAGTGGCCAATGACCTCAAGCGAGCCTAAACGAGCGCGGTAGTCATCCAGAATTTGGCGCACGGCTTTGAGAGCGGCGCTAGACGGCGCTTTGTCGGTGAGATCGTCATTGATGCAGATTCCGATGCTTTGGCAATTGACCTCCCAATTACCGGCCTGCCAGCCAATGGCCTCATCGGGTAATAGCCGAGTGGCGGTGCCATCTATCTCAACCCACCAGTGGTAGCCGTAGAATACCATTTTGCCGTCGCGATAATGGTTTGACGAGATGGGGCGCCCTTTGGAGTTGGGCATATACAGATTAAGTAAATGGACGGCATTGAGCCGGGCGAGCGTGTAGTAGCCCGGCTGCCGGTGGCTATGGTGAATAACGGCTTGCCTAAGGGTTTCTCTGGGTGCATCAAGCGCAGGATCGGGGCCGCCTAGCGCTAGCTCATTCTGCTCCAGGCGGTCTTCAAAGAACCCTCGCACGGCTTCTTTTATAGCTTCAGCTTCATTGGGCTGTTGCTCGGCTCGCTTGAGGAGTGCCTGATATTCAGGCTGAATCCTGGCATACCAGTCATCATGACGCGCCGCTTCTCGCCAGGCTGCTACGTTGAAGTATTCCATAAAACCAGTCTACTCGGATTTGGCTACAAACAAAAAAAAGCCCCCGTACTCGCGGAGGGGGGCGGGATGCGCGAGTACGGGGTTTAAGCAATAGAGCGCTGCTCGGTAGCGATCAGCTCGGAGAGCGAGCGGTCCATCTTGGCGGCCAGATGGCGCAGGATCAAGTTGACTCCCGCGGGGGTGAGCCGGTTAAACGCAGCGCTAAGCCGATCACCGTGGGTAGCATGACGCAGTACAGTGAGCTCTAGCTCGGTCGGCTTATCAAGCCGGATACTGGTCGCCCAGACCCAGCGGGGGAGCAGGACGTTCTTGGAGTGCGGGCAGATGAATGCCCGGTAGGTCCGATTGAGATAGTACTCCATGCTTCCCGTTGCGAACCCGAGCGCCGTTTCTACCTGGCTGTTCGTGAAGCCGTAGGCAAAAAGCTCAGTGATCAGCCTGTCAACGGGCACTACCCGCTCCCACCGCTTAGCGGCCATGGCCTGATCTAGCTCTGTACAGGTGATAAGGCCAATACTAGCGGCCATTGCCAGGGCGACCGCAGTCTTGGACACACCAAGCATTTTCCTGACCCGGGCGGTGCGATAGCCCACCGTTTTCAGAGCGATGTAGAATTGCTCAGCAACTTCCTCAGTGCTTGCACCCTCAGCTAGTCGTTTGAGCATAGGCGTCCAGTCTGAATAGTCCGGGTGAGTCTTGATCCGCTCCAAGTAAGCGTAGTCAATGCGAGACATAACGTCACTCCAATACGGTAGCGATTAAACGTCTTGCACGTCATTAAACAATAGATCTGCTGGAAATACAATAATTAAGCCTTAGGTTAAGGCAGAAGCTCCTGATCTTCGGCAAAACAGTCCCTGCCTCATCCTGAAATACCGCCAGACTCTCACAAAGAAAGTCTGGCGGTAGTAAAGCAGTAGGCTTCGTCGATGGCGCCCTAGCTCTTGCCGTCGAACCAGCCGAAGAAGCGAGAAATGGTACCCGGCAGGGCGCCGATGGCACGGTCAGGATTGTTGGCCCCATGAACCGTGCCGACGACCGCAGCGGCCGCAAACACGGGCAGAGCAATCGGGGCTGCCACGCCCAGTGCAGCAATACCAACCGCTGCAGTGGTGCTGTAGGATGCCATGCCGGCGATAGCGCCGCCGACTTCGCGCCAGGAGGTCTCTTCGGAGTCGGACATAAAAGATACCTCATCTCGTTCCTCGCGAACGCGCAGCGTGCACATTTCGCGTTAGCCAACGATGACAAGCTCTATTCTAATCAAGAAGCGGGCTAAATAACAGTGTTATCTGCCAATGTTCAATGGTGATCACTATGAACCATTAAAGCCCGGTTGACGGGCACCGTTATCACAAAGGCAACGGCCAGCGCCAATCCTAAACCCCACCAAAACCGGGGCGAAGTGGCAGTTACAACCAGTGCGTTGGGGATAATAAGCTCAATCACAGTGTCGACCAATTCCATCGAGACAATCGAGACGGTATCGGTGGTTAAGGTAACCCGGACGGCCTCTGCTGCCGTTTTGACTTGCCGGCGTACGCCAATATAGGTGAGCGTATAGCCAAAGGCAAAAGCCAGCGCTATGGCCGCCAAGACGCGCCCGCCTCGATGCCAGCCCAGCCCAGCGCCGATTAGCATACCCGCAATCTCGCCCAGCCCACAGCCAATCAGGCAATGGACCGTATGTTTGATGGCGTGACGGGTTTTAGTATCCATGTAAGGTTAAGTATAGTAGCTACACTTCAGGAGTGGGAGTCCCACCTTGCTATAATCGGAGACAAGCTAAACGAGGAGCCTCATATGAATGTGGCAGTTATTTCAGGTAGTCTACGCGCCGAGTCATTTAATACTAAGCTTGCCCGAGCTTTTGTGGCGGCCGCGCCTGAAGGCGTAAAGGCCGAGCTGATCGACATCCATAATCTACCCATGCTGAATGAGGACTTGGAAACGAACTTGCCCGAGCCAGTGGTGCAGTTGCAGCAGACCATTAAAGCCGTGGATGGTGTGATCCTCGTGACACCGGAGTACAACCGGTCGTTTTCGGCCGCTATCAAGAACGCCCTAGACTGGGGCTCGCGGCCAGACGGCGTGAACGTGTGGGAGGGTAAGCCGGTGGCGTTTGCTGGTGCCACACCTTACAATTTAGGCACATTTGGGGCTCAGAATCAGCTGCGCCAGGTTGCCATGTATCTAGACATGCAGCCACTCCAGCAACCAGAGTTTTACCTCGAGCGCGCCGCTGGCAAATTTGATGAGCAGGGTAAGCTGACGGATCAAAAGACGCGCGATAAGATTGCCGAGCTCTGGACGGCTTTTGTGAAACTACTCGAGCGTGCTTGATACCTTTGGTTCATTAG
>JARIHM010000123.1 GCA_029288275.1 Candidatus Saccharimonadota bacterium
CTATTGCTCAAGCGGTATCGGCTAGCGTGGTAAGTATTACCGCTCAGGGCATGACCTATGGCTACTTTGGCGCCTCGCAGTCGCAGGGCTCGGGTACGGGCATGATCGTCTCGACCGACGGCTACATCTTGACCAATCGCCATGTAGTGCCCGATGGCACCGATCAAGTGAAGGTAACGCTGGCTGGTGGCCGTATGTATGACGCCAAAGTGGTGTCGCGGAGTAGCGCGAATGACTTGGCGCTGGTGAAGATTAGCGCTACAGGGCTCATTCCGGTGAGCTTTGGCAACTCTGACGCTATACAAATTGGTGAGCAGGTGATTGCTATTGGCAACGCGCTAGGCCAGTTCCAAAATAGTGTTACGGCCGGTATTATTTCGGGCACCAATCGTACTATTACGGCTGGCGACCAGAGCGACGGTACCGGCGGCCAGGAGCAGCTCAAGGGTGCTTTCCAAACCGACGCCGCTATAAACTCCGGTAACTCCGGTGGCCCGCTCGTAAACCTGGCTGGCCAGGTGATAGGTATTAATACGGCAGTATCGAGCAGCGCGCAGAACGTTGGTTTTGCCTTGCCAATCAATCAAGTCAAGGCTTTCTTGCCGGCCGATCTATGGACTAAAGCCAGCTTGTAGCTGTTATACTGGCTGCTATGAACACGAGTCCGGCCGCCAAGACCATTCTCTGCTATGGTGATTCGAACACCTGGGGCCAGAAGCCCGATAAATCTGGCCGCTATCCGGCTGATGTGCGCTGGACCGGCCTACTGCAACAGGCCCTGGGCGAGCAATACGCGATCATAGAAGAGGGTTTAAGTAGCCGTACCACCGATCTGGATTACAGCCGTAAGCCTGGCCGCAACGGCAGAACCTACTTAGAACCGTGTCTTGATAGCCACATGCCGCTTGATCTGGTTATTTTAATGCTCGGCACAAACGATCTTAAGATTGAATTTCGGCGTAGCGCACTAGAAATTGCCCGGGCCATCGGCGGTCTGATTGAGCTTATCCAAGCTAAAACTGCTGCTTCGGCCCGTGTGCTTGTAGTGAGCCCGATCCTCATAGATGACGCGGCGCCAAACTTTGCCAAGTTCTATACCGAGAATTACAATCATGAGTCGGTTACGAAGTCGCAGGAGCTGGCGGCCGTGCTTGAGCCGGCAACCGAAGCTTTGGGCTGCTCGTTTGCGGACGCTGCTCAGGTGGCCCGGGCCGGCGAGGATGGGATTCATTTTAGCGCTGAAGCCCACGCTGGCTTAGCTAAGACACTGACGGCCGAGGTCAAGAGGATTTTATTATGAAGCCATTCTGTACCACTTGTAGCCGGTTCACTATGGAGGCTGGGGCAGCCGAGTTGCGCTTTGGAATGACGATGGCGCTGATGTGTACGCTTTGGCTGAGTACGACCGGCAGTCGTATGAGTTTTATCAGGCCTGAGTTAGCCTTAAGAAGGACAACATGAGGCATGCCTCGAGAGAATATATTCTAAATTTTAGGAATATTGGTCAGGCGGGTAGGGGATACTCTTAAACCTATTTTGGCCCTGCACCGTCACTCTGGCAGGCTGGATTTGCCTGGCCAGTCAGGCGGCTGGTGATATCGGCGTAATACTCTGGCTGGGCGCGGCCGTTCGGGTAGGCGTAGTAGCATTGGCTTAGGATTGGCAATTGAGCGTCAAAGTAGCTGTTTAGGATGGTTCGGAAGATGTTTACTGAGGTAGCGCTGCTGGGATTGGCTGCCAGATCGGCGGCTGGTACATGGTAGGCGGCTAGGTTGCCAAACTTCATCAGCAGATCGGCATTGCTCCAGCTGCGCATGTCGCCATTGGCCAGTTCTTCATCCACAGCCCCATTGTCAAAATTCTCGTCATTGATCTGGAACGGGTAGGGCCCCTCGTCGGCCTGGAGCACGACAACGGCCTTGCCGTCGCTCTTTTGATTAATGGTCGTCAGTAAGCTCCTCATTTGACCATTAATGTACTGCACTTGGTTCAAATATTTCTGCTTGACCGGTTCGCCAGTGTTATTGCTGTCGATATTGGGATTAAGCGAGCCATCGGCGTTCAGATAGTACGGATCGTGGGGTACCAGAATGTGGGCAAAGATAAAGCGGCCGCCGCTATTTTGGCTAGCTAGGGTGTTGAGTGTCCGGAGTTGATAGCTTGTCATGTCGACGCCGCCGAGGCCGCTGTAGTGCAGCCACTGGAAGCCGTTGACACCGTTGCTATTTGGAATAAAGCGCCAGAAAATGCTTTGGCTCAGCTTAATCTTATCGAAATTATCGAGCGTGAAAGTGTGGCCCAAGAATGTAAACAGGCCCTCTTCCTGGTGGGTGATGTTGGCTACTTCCGACAGATTGGAGGTTTCGTACCAGTTGCCCACCAGATCGTACTGGTAGCCCTTGGTCTGGAGTGCCTGTGCCACTGGTGAATTACGAATGGTTTCTTGGTATGGCACGGTGGTTTGCTGGGGAGCCTGGCCAAAGCGGCTCACGATATCGTGCAAGTAGTCGGCGTCCATGGTGCTGGCAATAGACTGGGTGGTATAGGGGTAATTGTTGTGGGCATCCGGGTTGGTGTAGTAACCCAGGCTTGTTAGAAAGTTGATGAAATCGCTATTATCAAAATTGAATTGTTGCTGCAGTACGCTCTGACTGGCATAGCGATCGAGCACAATGTAGTAGATATCGGGCTTGGTGGCTGGCTGGGCGGTACTGGCGGTAGCCAGTTTAGGCGGCTGGTAGAAATACTGTGGCCAAGCCAAAATTACCGTACGAGCGGTGGGAATAAATTGGAACAAAAACGTGCTGGTAATCGCAATCGTAAGGGCAATGATGATCTCGCGCGACTTCCAGTGCCGCTGCTGCACCCAGTGACTCAGGAGCCGGCCGATCCAGTAAGTGCCAGTGAAAATACTGGCTATAAAAAGCAAGCTCAAAATTGGACCTTCGGCGCCATTCAGACCCGAAGCTGGCACCAAAGCTTGCAAAACCGGGTATATCTGCGATAGCCGCTGGTCATACCCGTAACCCAGCAGAATGGTGGCTAGTAAGGCGCTCGTATAGGCTCCCAGCGGGTCGCGGCGCCAGCGGCGATAGAATACTGCCGCAACCAGGGTGGCTACCAGTAGTGTCAGAATGGCAGGCAGGATCAAATTCTCGGCCGAGGCTTCGTAGTTGTTGCTCAGGAAGTCGGCCATTACGGCAATGAGCGCCACCATGGTCATGGGGACCCAAAGCCTGAGCCACGGCCGGAGAGCACGCCAGACCGTACCAAAGAACGAAACGGTTGATCTCATACCTAGTCCTTACGCTTTAATAGGTACAGAGTGCGTTTGGTTTGGCTAATAGCTTCTTTTTTGACGATGGTATAGTGCTGGCTAAAGGCTGCCTCAAAGCCGTCGATGGTGTAATGCGGGAAGATATCTTCGCGCGTGGTAAGCAGGCGCTGCACCTGCGAGTCGTCCTTGGGGATGAACTCAATGATGAGATACGGTGCCAGCTGGGCAAAATAGGCTGCCACCAGTTCCAGAGGGACATTATTGCTGATGGCAAGGTGATGAATGAGCGCTAGCGCCACAGCCAAATCAGCCTGCGCCCGGTCGGCAAAGGCGCTGCGCTCCTGATTAGCCCAGCCAAGGGCCGGGCTGGGATTGGTAAGATCGATAAGTAGCGGCAGCATGGTGGTCTGATGCTCGTTCCTGGTGTGCCGGTAGTTGGCCTCGACGGCCAGAGGATCAATATCAGCGCAGATGATAAGCGCGGCATCGCGGCCGGCCAATCGACTAAAGTGACCGTTATTGCCTCCTAGGTCCAGCACCCGTGCCGGTTTAACCTGGCCGGCCAGCTGCGCTACGAGCTCGCCCTTGGCTACGAGTGACGCGTCCGAATAGTTGGTGTGGTCGTAATAATCGGCCCACTCGGTGCCGCGCTGGCGCAGGCTCAAGCCCTTGACTGTGGCTTCTAGATTGTCAATTAAGCCTGCCAACGAGGTCTGGCTGAGACTAGCCGAGGCTTTCTGGCCGCTGCCGGCATGCTGCTGCTGGAGGCGGGCATGCAGAGTGATATGCGTAGCGAGGCCTAGCCGGGCCTTGGATCGCAGGGGCAATAGTTTGCTAGCAAGCGGCAAGGGCACGCCGTCAACGTACACGCGTAGGAGCTGCAGTAAGTCAACATCAGTACAGCTCATAAGCGCCAGCGGCGCCACAAAGTGTTGGCAGAACTGGCGGTAAGCAATCCATGGTTCACCGGGATGATACACATCAAATGACAGCGTATCGATGAGACAGGGCTTACCATCCACAAACTGGATATTGTAAGCGCTAGCGTCGCGCAGGATCATACCCTTGGCTAGGGCTGCTCGCTGAATTGCCAGTGTGGCGAGCGCCGCATCCTGGAGCTGGGAGAACGACCACTCATAGGGGTAGGAGATAAACGGTACCAGCTCGGGCCGAAGTACCTTGTAGGCGTCTGGCGCTTTGGTCGGTACCTCGGTGTGGGCTATGAGCAACTTTTGAGCCGCCAGTTCGTCGTAGAGCCCGCTGTTCATGAGTTGATCGTAAGCCACTCGGCCGGCTTCGTTTACTTGCCGGTATAGGTGGTCATTCTGCCGGTAGATAAAACCGCGATTGTCTCGAAATGAGGAGGGATCGCGGTTAAGGCCGGCGTTAGTTTTGACTGGATTTTTCAGCGACCGGCTCCTTCTTGAATTTACTTACTACGCGCCGCAAACGATTGCGCAACGCATATGATACCCCCATT
>JARIHM010000066.1 GCA_029288275.1 Candidatus Saccharimonadota bacterium
GCATTGGCTCCGACGTTCGGTTTGAGAATATCTACGACCCGGAGGAGATGAGCTTGCGGACCAATTTGTACCGCCAGGCCGCCGGCGACTGGACGGCCGTCGACCCCAGCGAGCTTGGCCTGTGAGCCAGCCCGTCCCGCCAACCATCTTGGTAATCGTGGGTATCTCTGGCGATCTAGCCCATCGCAAGCTCCTGCCGGCTCTCGCCCAGATGGCCCGTGCTGGCGCGCTACCGGAACAGTTCCGGGTCGTTGGCATAAGCCGCCAGGCGCTGGAACCGGCCGCCGTGATCGGTGCGCACACCGAGCTTGCGCCTTTGGTTGAAGTGTTCCAAATGAACCTAGCCGAAGCTCAGGAGTATCAGCATCTGGCCGAGCGGCTCGCCGCCATCGAAGCCGAGTTTGGGGCGCCAACCCAGCGATTATTCTACCTATCAGTGCCACCTCAAGTTTCGCAGCCCATCGTGGAACAATTGGGCGCCGCTGGACTAGCCGGCAACGGCGCCAAGCTATTACTGGAAAAGCCCTTTGGTACTGACCTGACCTCGGCCCAGGATTTCATTGCCCACACCCAGCGTTACTTTGCCGAAGACCAGATCTATCGCATCGATCATTATCTAGCTAAAGAGATGGCCCAGAATCTCCTTATCTTCCGCGGCAGCAATGCGCTATTTCAGCACACGTGGCATCGTGATTTTATTGAGCGGATTGAAATTCTGGCCAGTGAAACCATTGGCATTGAGGGCCGCGCCGCCTTTTATGAGCAGACCGGCGCCATGCGCGACCTGGTCCAGAGCCATCTCCTGCAACTGGCCGCCCTCACGCTCATGGAGGTGCCGCCGGCCAGTGATTGGTCACTCGTACACCAGGCCCGCCTGGCCGCTCTTGAGGCGCTGCGCCCGCCCCGGCCCGATGAGTTTGGCACGCGAGTACAACGTGGTCAGTACCGCGGCTACCGCGCCGAGGTTAATAACCCCGGCAGCGTCACCGAGACCTTTCTGTCGCTCACGCTCAGCTCGGTCGACCCCCGCTGGTCCGGCGTACCCATCACGCTTACCACTGGCAAGGCACTTGATCGCAAGGCCACCGAGATCCGGCTGTATTATCGCCAAAATGGCGATCCAAACGCGGCCAATCAGCTGATCTTGCGCATTCAACCGCACGAGGGGATTGAGCTGTGCCTGTGGGCCAAGCGCCCAGGCTACGACCGCCAGCTTCAACGGGTACCGCTCGATTTTACCTACAGCCATCACTTCGACGGCTTACCCGAAGCCTACGAACGCGTGCTCATGGACGCCATCCGCTCCGATCGCAGCCTGTTTGCCTCGAGCGATGAAGTCCTGGCTTCCTGGCGCATTCTGGCACCGCTCCAGCACGCCTGGAGCTTGAGTGATGAGGACTTGCGGTTCTACGAACCAGGTAGCACACCAGACACCATTATTGCAAACTAGGCGCATCACGAGCATACTCGTCAGCATGCGAACCGTATCCTTTGACCGGTTATCGTCGCAAGATCAAACAGCGCTAACTGAAGCTGCCAGTCGGCTCGGTCGCGCGCTCAACAAAGCCAGCAACCCGATTACTAGCGCCATCGC
>JARIHM010000161.1 GCA_029288275.1 Candidatus Saccharimonadota bacterium
TTATTATCTCGAATTAGTTTGAACGGCCAAACTATCCGCTGGCAATTATTGAACGCTGGATTCAGTATCCGTAATTTGCTGCGAATCCAACGACGTCGACAGCGCATTGTATTCTTCGACACCGCGGGTGTAGGTATCAATGCGGCCATTAATCTCGTCAACGAGATTATTTTGCTGTGGCACTAGGGCGTTATACTGGCTGATCTCGCCAGCCGACCGCAAGCTAGCCATCCGGGCGTTTAAACCCGCTAGCTGACCCTTGAGGTTCCGGATGGTGGCCAGTTCGCCCTCCAGTTCCATACGACGCGAGCTAAATACGTTCTCGTAGGCAGCATGCGCAGCCGTAATGAGGCTCCGGTTGGTAAAATACTGATCATAGTAGGTTTCTAGATCAGCCGGTAGCTTAGCTTGCTCTGTGCCCAGAATCGAATGTAGCTCATTCGATTCCTGGCCCGGCTCGCTTTTGGCGTAGCCGGCCATGCGGTCGCGCAGATCCTGATCATTCAAGCCGGTATAGACCTGCTCAAGCTCGGGTGTAAGCTTGTCGCGCTCGCTCTGGCTCAACCGGGCCCAGGCAGCGTGGAGCAATTCGTGGGCCATCACCACGTCCATCTCTGGAGCCAGGTCGGTATTCTCGATCTGCAGCACAAAGATCCGGTCATGATAATAACAACCCAGCTCTAACTCCCCTTTGCTGGTTTGGCAGTTGACGTTGAAGGCCGCCTTGTCATCAACCTGAGGGTTAGCACGATAAAGCAAGGCTCGGCCCTTATCG
The DNA here is from genome assembly GCA_029288275.1 of Candidatus Saccharimonadota bacterium. Taxonomy (GTDB): domain Bacteria; phylum Patescibacteriota; class Saccharimonadia; order UBA4664; family UBA4664; genus JARIHM01. The sequence goes on from JARIHM010000161.1 coordinate 776, forward strand.
GTCAGGCCCAAATGGGGCTCGATTGCCGCTACGGCAGCCGTAGGATGATAGGTGGCCAGCGTGTATTGGTCCAGGATGGTCTGGTAATTGAGCGCCAGTGCCGCCAGAACGATCAAAATCAGGAGCTGCCAAATACCTCGTTTGATTGCCGATGTAATACGCATTGTGTGATCACTGTACGACGTTCAGGGGCGGCTGCCAAGCCAGGTTCTGGTAAGAGCCGGGTCAGCCAGAACGATCCCTTATCCCGGCTATGCTTGCAATTGACAATAATGGGCGTACGATGTCCTATTGGCGTTTTTCCCATGGATCCACACCTCTATCAATCATCATATTTAAGCGTGCGCCGGCAGGCCAGCTACGGAGGCGGTCGGCAACGGCGTCTGCTCGTACGCCTGCGCCTGCTTATGAGCTGGATGCCGCGGCTGGGTTGGCGTACCTGGAGCGGGCTAGCTCTATGGGGGCTCATTTTTGTGGTCGGCCTGTACGGGTTTGAGCACCAAACAATTCCCTTGCCACCGGCGGACGTAGCCGCTGCTGATAGCGGCGGCCGTGGCGGAGCTACGCCCACTACACCCGCTCAGTTGACAGCCGCTAGTAAGGCTACAGCGCTGCCTGGAGGCCCTACCGGGCAGCTCTTACCTCCCGGCACCATGGCAGCGCCCTACACCTACGCCAATAGCTACACCGCCGGTCAGTGCACCTGGTACGTGGCCGGCCGCCGGCCAATCCCCCGGGGCTGGGGCAATGCCAACACCTGGCTAGCCCACGCGCGCGCGGTCGGCTGGGCTACAGGTAGTACTCCGGCCATCGCCGCCGTGGCCTGGACGAATGCTGGCTATTACGGTCATGTGGCCCTGGTGGAGGATGTAAATGCCGAGACCGGTCAGGTTCTCATTAGCGAAATGAATTACCTTGGTCCCTACAAGCTGGATAAGCGCTGGGTCAATGCCAGCGCCTTCACCTATATATATTAGATGCCATTGTCGCGTATAATGCGGCTATGCTAGCCAAATTTGACCTCCGCCGCTGGCGGCCTGAGCTCGTTATCCTCATCGTTGCCGCGTTTGCCACCAGATTGTGGCAACTTTTTACACCCAATGCCGTTGTCTTTGATGAAGTCTACTTTAAGGTCTTCGCCGGGCACTACTTAGACCACAAATACTTTTTTGATATCCACCCACCGCTCGGCAAGCTGCTGCTGGCTGGCTGGGCGCACCTGCTAGGGCTGTCAACCGATACCGTATTAAATACTTCGGCCGTAAGCATGCGCCTTCTCCCGGCCATAGCTGGTGCGCTGCTTATTCCAGTGTTCTGGGGCATTTTACGCCGGCTTGGTGCTAGCCGGCCGTTTGCGGCCATGGGTGCAGCAGCCCTACTGCTCGATAACGCACTCCTGGTAGAATCACGCTTTATTCTGATTGATTCTATGCTGCTCCTCTTTGGCTTGAGTGCGCTCTACTTCTACCTGGTAGCACGTGATGCTCACGGCACCCACCGCCGCTGGCCCTTACTCATGGTGGCCGCCATCCTGGCCGGAGCTGCCGCCAGCACCAAGTGGACCGGCCTCACAGCTCTGGCACTGGTGGGTTTGCTCTGGCTGGCCGATCACCGCGGCCACTCGTTCCGCTGGCGTCGCAGCCTGGGCGAGCTGGCCATCCTGGTAATTATGCCGGTAGCCGTGTATATGAGCAGTTTTGCGGTGCACTTTCACTTACTCTCCCACTCTGGCGATGGCGACGCCTTTATGAGCCTTCCGTTCCAGCAAACATTGGTTGGCAGCCCCTACTACAATCCTGACACTCACCTGTCATTCTGGGACAAATTCATTCAGCTCAATCAAGAAATGTACAAGGCCAATCAAACGCTTACCGCCACCCACCCCTACGGCTCACGTTGGTACACCTGGCCCATGGAACTACGCCCAATCTATTACTGGGAAGGTGGCGTCAACGACAACGGTACCCAAGGCAATATCTATCTGCTCGGTAATCCTGTAGTTTGGTGGGGCGTATTAGCAGCGCTTCTAGCAGGCACAATCTATCTACGCGTACGACGCCTCAAGCTGCGCCCTGCCACGGTCTCTGCCCTAGCGCTGGCCGCCGGCGCCTACATCATGAACTTTGCGCCTTTCATTGGCGTACCGCGCGTGATGTTCTTGTACCACTACCTCTTCTCGTTTATCTTTAGCATCGCGTTTGTGGTGCTGCTGTGGAATGACCTCCTCCCGGCTACGCAGCGCCGTCGCGCAGCCTTCTGGGTGATTGGCGCACTCGCCCTGGGCTTCTTGTTCTTTGCGCCACTGTCCTACGGCACCCCGCTGTCGCCGGCCGGTCTCCAGCTACATATGTGGCTGCCAAGCTGGCGGTAGCCAAGCAGTCTTCACGCATTCCTTCCCATGAGAGCAAAACCATGGGAGCCGCGATCCATCATACAAACCGCTCATGCTCCGTGGTACTATAACTACATGACGGAAGTAGAACGCAATCAACTCGAAACAGCCGCTCAAGGCTTTGCTCAGCAATTAGCTATTCCTTACTTTGATACCC
>JARIHM010000163.1 GCA_029288275.1 Candidatus Saccharimonadota bacterium
ATGCCAGGCAATAGCCTCCCCTTCGCGGTCTTCATCGGAGGCTAGCCATACATCGTCAACGCTTTTGGCTAGTTTTTTGAGCTCAGCTACTCGTTTTTTCTTGTCTGGACTAATCTCGTAGCTCGGCGTAAAACCATGCTCAATATCCACGCCCATGCCGCTTTTTGGCAGATCGCGAACGTGCCCAAATGAGGCTTCCACAACGTAATCTTTGCCTAGGAAGCGGCTAATAGTTTTGCCCTTGGCTGGGCTCTCAACAATGACCAGATGTTTGCTCATGGTAAATAAGGTATCAGTTCTTATGGTTAATGGTCTAGTGCCTGATGGGCGGCGGCCATCAGATGGCCTGTAGCGACACAGGCTAGCAGTGGATTTGGGTGATTGTCAAGCGCTCCTTATAGATTGGGGTCCTTGATCGGTTCCGATCAAGGACCCCCGTGAATCTCACCCGCTGGGCTCGGAAGTTACCAATGGCTCCAAATATTCCCAGAGCAGGTCACGCCGTTCATGCAAAACGGCTGGCAGCCGCTCCCGGCGTTCCCACAGGGTCAGCCTTGCCATGTTTCCCAGAAGGGCCCAGCTAGTAAGGAGGTCGTTATAGTGCAAAGCCAGGTTCGAGATCGAACGTGGCCCTGGACTCGGCTTGAGCACCCGGTTGGCTAGAATAACGAGCAATTCGGGGCAAGCCCTTGAGATGCTCTGAGCTAGCTTGTTGGCCTGGGCGAGCTGCGCCGCGGCTGCATTTCCGCCCAGGCGGCGGCGCAGCTCTCTGAGCTGAAATTGCCGCAGTGAGCTGAGCCAGGTTAGATCATCTCGACTGCAGAAGCCAGCAACCACTTGCGCCAGGCACACCAGCGAACCATGGTCATCCAGGCGGCGCAGGCCGTTCTGACCGTCCTTGAGCCGTCCTGCTTGGCGCAGCAGCGGCGCAAACTGGCCGCTATCTAGGTATTTGAGAGTATCCGCTAGCGTAAGCCTACCCTGAGCGTTCATACGTCTCCCTCTTTGAAAAGAACCCTGATTATAAAAACGGTTTACGAGCAAATCGTCAACCATAGGCAAAAAAAAGAGTGGCCCGGAAGCGTAGCTTCCGGGCCAAGTGAGTGAGTGCTGGCTTAGGATTGCCGTGCCAGGCGCTGATCCTGTGCCAGCTGCCGGCGGAACCGCCACAGCAACAGCTCGTAGGCCAGCGTGGCGCAGGCGCTGAACGCTGCCATGTGGAGAAGCGTGATGGTGTGGTCGAAGACCATCAGTACGAGCGGAATGGCGAACCCCAGAATCCAGGTCGCGGCGCGCTCCTTCAAGAGGATTTGAAGGGCGAGCTTCCGATCGTTCTGCTCACCCCTGCCCGCCTTCCGCTTGGCGTCATAGAAGAGGTAGAGACCAAAGATCAGGCCGCCGACGACACCCATGGCAAACGAATACGCGGTGTTCTCGGGTGAGAACATGGCGTCTCCCTTCGCTCGGAGAGTTGTTCAGAACAATTAGCTACAGTAACATAAAAGCATTGTTTTGACAATAATAACGCTATCTGCTATCATACGGGCAATTGTTGTTCGTGAATACGCGCCTTTCTCCTTGAGCTGCTTTATTCATGAGGGCAGTTTAGGTAAATAAAGGACAGATTTTGTATCCACAAAGTTCGCTTCCGGGCCGTGGTCGCCGTGGCGCCCGCCCGATGTACTCGTCAAAGAATCGCCGCCCTGCGCGCGAAAAGACTATTGACCCTAACAAATTCATTAATAAGGCTATTGCTCCGCTTGAGGAAGAGGTGTTCGAGCCGGTGCACAAGTTTGCCGACTTTGGCTTTGATCCACGCTTGCAACACAACATTGACGCGCACGGTTATGTGAATCCCACGCCGATCCAGGATGGTTCGATTCCCCACGTGCTGGCTGGCCGCGATCTGATTGGTCTAGCCAACACCGGTACCGGTAAGACCGCTGCCTTCCTATTGCCGACGCTTCAGCGCATGCTGCATAAACAAGTGCACAGGGCGCTGATTATGGTGCCGACGCGCGAGCTGGCGGTGCAGATTGAGGAAGAATTCCGAATGTTTGCCGCCGGCCTCAACGTGTACGCTACGCTGGTGGTGGGCGGTGCTAGCATTAATCGCCAGCTGGCCCAATTGCGCCGCCGGCCGCAGTTCATTATCGGCACGCCAGGCCGTATTAAGGACTTACTTGAGAATTACGAGCTCAAGCTCGATGGTTTCGATGTCTTGGTGCTAGATGAGGCTGACCGCATGCTCGATATGGGCTTCATTCGCGATATTCGGGCCATTATGAGCCATGTGCCAGAGCAGCGTCAGACGCTGTTTCTGAGCGCCACGATTACGCCGGAGATTCAGCAGCTCACCACTACGATCCTCAAGGATCCCGAAACAATCAGCGTGCGCAAGGGTGAAACCAGCGATCACGTCGACCAGGATGTAGTGTACGTAGATGGCAAAGAGGCTAAGAAAGAGAAGCTGATCGAGCTGCTGTCTCAAGAACACTTCACTAAGGTGTTGATCTTCGGCGAGACGAAATGGGGTGTGCAGCGCCTGGCCGATGACCTCAACAAGCGCGGCCTGAAAGTGGCAGCCATTCACGGCAATAAGAGCCAGCCACAGCGGCAGCGGGCGCTCAATGACTTTAAGAACGAGAAGGTCCAAGCCCTTATCGCTACCGACGTGGCGGCTCGTGGCTTGGACATTCCGAACGTATCGCACGTGATTAACTATGACCCGCCTAAGCAGTATGA
>JARIHM010000175.1 GCA_029288275.1 Candidatus Saccharimonadota bacterium
AGGTAGTACATTCCACCCAGAGCACCTACCAGCAAAAGCGCGAGGAGCCCGGTAGCAGCACGCCAGCGACCAACGTGCGGCCACGCGACTTGCTGTCCGGTTGAGTTGGGTAGTTCTGGTTCTGGGGTAGGGGTGGGTGAGGCGTCATTCATACATTAAAGTATGACGCTTATGGTTATAGGTGGCAAGTTAGTTGCTGCAGGTGCGCCCGCGGGCGCATAATAAAAGCCTAAACAGGGTATTACGATGGCAGACTACAAATATCGCGGCGCGGGCGCTTGGGGTGGGGCATATATGCTGGCCTTTATTGGCGCATTTGTTTATTACGTGCAGCATGCGCAGTCGTTTTGGGACGGCGTGGCCGGGTTCTTTGAGGCGCTCGTGTGGCCAGCGTTCTTGGTGTATCACTTGATGGTGTTTTTGAAGCTGTAGATTGACGCCTTACATTTAGCCGTACGATGCGCCAAAGGCGTAGGTGTGCCCTAGGCTGGATGTTGCGTAAAACAATATTATATTCTATAATTATAGTAATTGAGGTGGTCGGTCTGGGATTGGCTTATCAATTGCAAAGTGCAGAAGTCCATGTTGCCCCACGCTTGGAACAGAGGGAGCTGTCATGATTGATGAAATTGAGGTGGGCGCTCTTGGCCGCCGGTTGTGGCAACGACTGATTGGCCCGGCGTTGGAGGGCATTGAGCTCAGTGCGTATGATATTCAGCAGTGGGCGCCCAATGCTCTGTCCGAAACGGACCTGCTGCGAGTGTATGAGGCGGCTCGTCAGCGGTCCGTGTACGAGCGGGCCGGTTACGACGGTGATCCGGACGATACTACGGGTTGCGCCTGGCAGACGGCAGCGGATGACATCAACGTGCTGCTCATGGATGTAATCAGCGCCATCTGGGACAAACAGATGGCACACTACGCGGAATGAAGAAACCCCGGCTCGAACGAATCGAGCCGGGGTTATTTTTTAGAACGGAACGTTGAACAGCAGCGCGGCCAAGAACCAGATGAAGCCGCCAATGAAACAGAGGCAGAACGCTACGCCAATCACCATGGCTAGGCCGCCCAAGATGGCCATGCCCACGTCGGCGCCGGAGTCGTTCGGCCGGCTGGCCTGGGAGGCGCTTGGGCGAGTAGGCTGTGGTGCCTTTGGTGCTGCGGTGGTGCTAGCCTCATCTCGGTAGACCGGAATGTGCGTTGGATGGTTCGGCGGTGGCGCCGAGGCCGGCGACATGGGCCGGGGCTCGGACCGTGCCGCGCTGGGCGGCCGAGTAGCTTCGCGTGGCTGGCGAATCCAGGCCCAGGGGCAGTCGGTGCGACTCCGACACTCCCCGCAGGCTTTCTCGAAGGTGCCGTCGCAGACCGGCGCCGGGATCAGAAGCGGCGCATTGAGCTCGGAATCGCTCCAATTGGCGGTGGGCGGAGCCTGCGCTGCAAGCCACTGCTGCTCGGCCATACGGCGATCGATCAGCTCTTGCTGCTGCAAGCGGTCGTAGTAGTCCGGCCCGGTGAGTCCGCGCGGATCGACCACATTGTGGCCGTAGCGATTGGCCAACTCACCGTAGTCACCGGGCGGCCCATAGGGGAAGCCGCCGGGCGGTTCATCGCCGTAGGGCATGGATTTTTTCACCCCATACACTCGTGGTTCGACCCTCACTGAGGCGAAGGTTGCCGATATTATGACCAGAAAAGGCTATTCCTGCAAGGCGTAGTTATGGGCCACAAATTACTCTACATTCCGTGGCGCGAGAACTTAATCCAGGCGCTCCTGGAGAACAATCGTCACTTCCTGGCCGGCCTCTTTGCCAATGGCTTGGCGCGTCTCGGTTTTGATAGGCAGCATGTGCACGCCGTCGCCCATGGCCATAAACGAACCGCGGAACGGCTGACCGTCGATAGTGCCGCGAATCTTGACCAGCCCGCGGGTGCCAAAGAATTCGGCCGAATCTGGCATTACAGCGTAGGTCCAGCCTCCTTTGTGCTCAGTTTTCTGGAGCGTAGCGGTGAACTGCTTATCGAGTTTCATAGCTAGAATTATAGCAAACAAAAAGCGGGGAAGAATGAGAATTCTCCCCGCTGGGGCGGAGTTGGGGCAAACCCACCCGGGAACACGCATATGGGATGCGCAGATTTACTATATATTAGTTTAACAAAAATAACAAAATAAGGATCGGAACGTAGCATACACACCACGTAGCATACACACCTTTGTTGTGGTATAGATGGAACCACCATTCGACGTACCGGCGAAAGAAGGGAATAACATGGCTTCGATTCCTAGTACTGAAGAGGTGCTAGCAACGCTGGGGAAGGCAGGGCATTTTCGAAACTCCAGCGAGCAGGACAAGGTCCGGCCAGTGATTGAGCGGCTGCTCGAAGTTCTGGGCATGGACGGCTTGCAGGATCGGAGGACCGATTTGAAGAGCCTGTTTACGCTTCAATCTGAGCTTCGGACTCGAGCCTCGGCTGAGCTAAAGGCAGCATTCGGCTCGGCCGGCGAATGGCCGATTGTGTTTCCGCCCTTGCAGGGAGAGGCCAAGAAGCTTTTTTGGAGTGGTCGATTGACTCTTGGGGTCGTACTGGATTTGTACCCGCACATTCTGTTGCCGCCATCGCCGGGCGGCCGATAAACTGGTGGCCGGGAGACTCTCAGGGTTTCCCGGCTTTTCATTATCTAGGCAGTGAGGTGCATGCATATTGATAAATAAATAGTTTTATGTTATAAAAATATATTCGATACCATCGAAGGGAGTTGACATGCCCGCGCTCAATATGGATGAGATCATCGCTGCGCTGGCCGAATCGCCGCAGTTTCAGGATCCCGAGGAAGTGCGGCGGGTGACGCCGGCCATCGAGCGGCTGCCGGAGATCATCGGTGATCGGCTGGATAAGCCGGTTAGATTACGCGCACTGCTGGCGATCCGGCACGATTTCCGGACCCAAGCGACGCGCGAGCTCGAGACTGTCTTTGGCCCCAGCCGCGACTGGGTGATGGACTTTGTGCTGTCGCCGACCGCCAACGAGCTGGCCGAGAAGGGCGAACTGACCTTCGCCGAACTTCTGCGGACCAGTCCGGCAACCTTCCTGCCCCGGTTTGTCCGCTAGCGTACCACGTATCTCGTGAGAGGAGTGCTTTTCATGAACGTCAAACGACTGGTGCTGCTGGCTCTGCCGGTCGCGGTGTGGGCCCTGGCCGCCTGCACGTCGTCTCCGCAGCCTGGCACCCCGCCTCCGGTCGACCCTACCAACGACATCACGGTGGCGGCCGAGGCCCAGGGCTGGGATCTGCTGTACAGCGATCCGGTGCAACAGGTCACGCCGACATCGGCCACGGTCTACATCATCGTGCCCCCGAACACCACCGCCACGCCGTTGGTGGCTCGCAAGGTGGGTAGTGGCTGGCAGCTTGGCTGCTTGGACCTGAGCAGTCAGTTCGTCAGCTTCGCCGACGAAACCTATGGCCCGCAGGTGCGGCAGTACTTCCAGACGTTCAACCATTGTCCGACGCCGTTCAAGCGGGGCGATGCCCTGCCGACCGCGCCGGCCGGCCAGCCGGTAGTGTCGGGCGGCTGATCATGCGGCCGGGAGACCCTCTAGGGGTTTCCCGGCCTTTTCTATTGGCAAAATCGCTCGTCGATGGCGTACAATGCAATCATAAGCGGAGCAGACAATGGATGTACAAGTAAACTGGCTGGCGGTGATTCTGGCTATGCTAAGCTCAATGGTGATCGGCAGCATTTGGTATGCGCGGCCGGTTTTTGGTAATTGGTGGATTAAACTAGCCAAGATCGACATAAAGAGCGATGGCCCAAGTGTGTTTAAGCCGATTGCCATTACGGTAGTGGTGAGTACCATCACGGCCTACGTCCTGGCCCATGTTACCTTCCTGTCTAATCAATTCTTTGGCCATTCCTATCTGGTCGACGCGCTGGGAACGGCCTTTTGGCTGTGGCTCGGTTTTACGGCGGCGCGGTTTGTGACCCACGATGCCTTCGAAGGCCGGCCAGCCATGCTAACGCTTCTCAACGTGCTACACGAGCTGGTAACCCTCATGGTGATGGGGCTGATTATTGGCCTGATGGGCGTTTAGCCCGTATACTGGGTGCATGTCAAAGATTGGAACTACGGAAGTTGAGCGTTTGGCTCGACTGGCTCGGATTGGGCTAACGCCCGAAGAGACGGCTCAGTTTGCCGCTGAACTGGGCCAGATTGTGGAATTTGTGGAGCAGCTGGGTGCGGTCGACGTGAACGGCGTGGCGCCGACTGATCAAGTGAGCGGGCAAGTGGATGTACTGCGTGAAGACGTGGTACGACCAGGCCTGTCGCGCAAGGCAGCCCTGGCCAATGCGCCGGCCCAGCAGGACGGCTATTTTAAGGTCAAGCGGGTACTGAATGGCTAAGATGATTGATTTGAAACGACCATTAGCGGAACTGGCAGCGCTGGTGCAGTCGGGCGAAGTAACTGCGGCGGCTCTGGTGCAGGCAAGCCTAGATCAGATTGCCGCTACGCAAGACTTTCATACCGTACTCGAGATAAATCCCGATGCTCTGGCGCAGGCCGAAGACGTAGACCGGCGCGTGGCAGCGGGCGAGCTATTATCCTTGGCGGGCGTGCCGTTTGCGGCCAAGGATAACTATCTAACGACCGGCCGTACCCACACTACGGCAGCGAGCCATATTTTGGAGCCGTTTGCAGCGCCCTACCAGGGACCGGCCCTGGACCGGCTGCAGGCAGCTGGCGCGGTAATGGTGGCTAAGTTGAATTTGGACGCATTTGCGCACGGCAGTTCTACTGAGAACTCAGATTTTGGGCCGACCAAAAATCCGGTTGATCCCACGCGCGTGCCGGGTGGCAGTTCGGGCGGCTCGGCGGCGGCCGTGGCGTTGGGGCAGGTGGCCTTTGCGCTCGGTACCGACACTGGCGGGAGTATCCGCTTGCCCGCTAGCTACTGTGGCGTAGTGGGACTTAAGCCGACCTACGGCCTGGTGCCGCGCACCGGCGTAGTGGCTATGGGTAGCTCCACCGATGTGCTCGGCCCGCTGGTCAATTCCACGGCCGACGCTGCCTTAGTGCTGGACATCATGGCTGGCCGCGATGGTAGTGACGCCACCAGCATTGAGCGCGACACCAAGGGGTATGCAAATGTACCGGCCGGTGAACTGAAGGGGCTCAAGATCGGTTTGATTAAGGAGTATTTGGGCGACGGCGTGTCACCGACGATTCGCGCGCGGGTTGATGAGACAGTGCAGCAGCTGACCGCGCGCGGAGCCGTTGTGGAATCCATTAGCTTGCCGGCCACCCAGCTGGCCCTGGCCGCCTACTACATCTTGGTGCCGGCCGAGGTCTCCAGCAACTTAGCGCGCTATGACGGCGTGCGGTTTGGTCATAGCTCGGCCCAGGCCAAAGACCTGGAGGAGACGTATCGCTTGTCACGCCAGGAGGGCTTTGGTGCCGAGGCCAAACGTCGCATTATTATTGGTACGTATGTGCTATCGAGCGGATATTATGATGCTTACTACAAGCGAGCGCAAAAAGTGCGGACTAAGCTGATCGAAGAGTTTGAGGCGGCGTTTGCCAAATATGATCTGCTCTTGGGGCCGACGGCGCCGACGCCGGCCTTCCCGCTGGGAGCCAAAGCGCATGATCCGCTGGCAATGTATTTAAATGATGTCTGCACCGTAGCCGTTAACCTGGTGGGCGTACCGGCGATTTCATTGCCGCTCGGGCGCGATGGCGGGCTGCCGATTGGTCTGCAATTGATCGCGCCTCAGCGCGCTGAGCGCCAGTTGTTTGCTGCGGCAGCGGCCACTGAGGCCGTGATCGGTGACTGGAGCGCCCGCTAATGCTAGCCTTTTTGGTGGTCGTGCTTGTGGCTGGCTTTATTCTGATGGCGC
>JARIHM010000185.1 GCA_029288275.1 Candidatus Saccharimonadota bacterium
GCTCGGAGATGTGTATAAGAGACAGCTATCGACTGCCGTCTGGCCGGGAACTTCACCACTACGACCTCTATCGTCTCCAGCAAGGTGGCGTGGTGGGCGAAGAGCTCGAAGAGGATCTCGGTACGGCAGGGATTATCACAGTGATTGAGTGGGCGGGGATTATCGACCATGATTTGCCAACCGATCGCCTGCAGATCACATTAGAGCCCACGGGCGAGACCGAGCGGCGACTTACATTCACTGCGGGGGGCTCCATTTCAAATCAGATTATAAAAGGATTATCTGCATGATCATAGCTCTCCAAACTGCCGATGCCACGTGCCGGATCTGGTTGCTCGAGCCGGTAACTTCTCAGACACTTCCGGAGCCGAGGCTCGTTTGGGAGAGTGGGCGCTCCTTGGCCGATGAACTCTTACCTCGTCTGGTAGGTCTATTGCGTGAGCACAAGCTTCAGCTTTCGAGGATCAAGGGCTTCATTGTATTTAGCGGGCCTGGCTCTTTTACCTCCTTGCGAATTGGCCATACGGTAGCTAACGCCTTGGCTGACAGTCTAACCATCCCGGTTGTGGGTGCTCGTGGTGAGCATTGGCTGGAAGATGGCCTGCGTGAGCTAGTCCACACGCCGGCCGGCCAGCCGGCATTGCCGTATTATGGCGCCGAGGCCACTATCACCAAGCCCAAAGCTTGACCCGATTTTAAAACTCCCGTTTAATATAAAATGTCCCTTATTATCTGATATTGGCCTTCTTCGGTATATTCTGTTTTTGCTGATCCGCAGGCCTTGGGCAACTCCATGATTCCTATCCTGGTTGGCGCCGTCCTCCTTGGAGGTGCGGCTGGATATTCGTATAACTTTATTATCGGTAAACGCCGAACAGATTCGGCTGCCTCGAAAGCTAAGCAGCTCGTTGATGACGCCCAGGCACAAGCTAAGGAACTAACGCTTGAGGCTAAATCTCAAGCGCTTAAGGTAGCGGAAGCAGCCAAAAAAGAAGAGTCTGAGCGCCGGGCGCAATTGGCCGCCACTGAGCGTCAATTGCTGCAGCGCCAAGAGAGTCTCGACAAAAAGCTCGAGGAGCTTGATACGCGCCAAGAACGACTGCGCAAGCATGAGGGTGAGCTGGAGATCCTTAAGGATGATCTGCGGTCCATTCGGGCTAAGCAGCAGGATAACCTCGAAAAAATTGCGGGTTTGTCGCGCGACGAGGCCAAAGCTAAGCTCATGCACATGACCGAGCGCGACATCAAGGCCGATCTGGTTAAACTAGTGGCCAAGCTCCAGGCTGAGGCCAAGGAAGAGGCCGAAGATCAGGCTCGGCTCGTGATCGTTGAGGCTATGGAGCGCATGGCCTCAGAGCAGACCGCTGAGCGTACGATTACCACCGTGCCCCTGTCGAGCGATGAGCTGAAAGGCCGGGTAATTGGCAAAGAGGGCCGTAATATTCAATCGCTTGAGCGCGCTACGGGTGTCGATGTTATCATCGACGAGACTCCGGGGGCGATTGTGCTATCCAGCTTTGATCCGGTGCGGCGTCAGGTGGCTCGCGTGGCACTTGAGAAATTATTGTCGGATGGTCGCATCCACCCGGCTCGTATCGAAGAAGTCGTAGCTAAAGCCCGCGCCGAGATCGACAAACAGGTGAAAGAGGCTGGTGAGAAGGCGCTCAAGGAGACGGGCGTTGTAGGTGTGCCGGCTCAAATGGTGCAGCTGCTTGGCCAGCTCAAGTTCCGTACTTCATTCTCGCAGAATGTGCTTAAGCACTCGGTGGAGATGGCCCACTTGGCTGGTATGATTGCCAAAGAGATTGGCGCCGATGTGCGGGTGGCTAAAACGGCTGCCCTCCTGCACGATGTCGGCAAGGCCGTGACCCATGAGGTGGAGGGCGGTCATCACCACATCGGCGCTCAGCTGGCGCAGCAATACGGTATGGACGAGGCCATCGTTCATGCCATTCAGGCGCACCACGATGACGTTGAAGCCACCACGCCGGAAGCCCTCGTGGTGCGCGTCTGCGATGCCCTGAGCGCCGGCCGACCCGGCGCCCGCGGCGACACACTCGAAAATTATGCCAAGCGTATGACTGAGCTCGAGAACCTGGCCGGTACCTTCCCTGGCGTACAAAAGTGTTACGCCATTTCAGCCGGCCGTGAGCTACGCATCATCGTTGAGCCTGAGCGGGTCGATGACCTTCAGGCCATCAAGATGGCCCGGGATATCGCTACCAAGGTGGAGGCTACACTCAAATATCCGGGTGTCATTAAGGTAAACGTCATTCGCGAGACCCGGGCCATCGAGTTCGCCAAGTAGATCCGTGAGAAGCTGTATGCCGTTGCTCTTGGTCTATAAC
>JARIHM010000016.1 GCA_029288275.1 Candidatus Saccharimonadota bacterium
GTCCTGAACGGCATCAATAGGGCCCACGCAGAGCTGGGCCTGCCGCCTGTCTCGTAAGCCCGTGCGGGCGAAGCTTTTCACAAGCTTCGCCCGCATTTTTTTATTGACGTACCGTTGCTACCAGATCGGTAAATACCACGAGCCACTGGCTAAACTGGTTTTGGCTTGGCTGCCAAACCCCATCGCAGGTCACCAAATTGAGATGGCTGGTTGAGGCGGCACCAAAGATCCGGCCAAGCGGCGCATGATCAGGAGCAAAATCCTCGAGTGAGCGCACCATAAAGTACCGGCGGATGCGCTGGTTGTCAACTACCTGCACCTCGTCCCCTACTTTTAGCTCGTGTAAGCGCCAAAACACTCCGATGGCCCCACCTAGCTCAAGGTGGCCGGCTAGCACAGCATTGCCGCTAAGGCCTGGGCGTGGACCACCCTCGTACCATGTCAACCCGGATGCCGTAGCCGGCGCCTGCATCTCGCCGCTCGCCGTCAGGCCGGCCGGCATGATGGGTGCATCAATCTGGAGACCTGGTACCACAAGCTCTGTTGGAATACCAGGCTGAGGCAGCGGGGCAGCTGCTACCGTGGCGCTCGGCGTTGGCCGAACCAAAGCAGGCTGGGCTCGGGGAGCCGGCTCATGCCATCGCCAAGCCCCCGCCGCTACCAGCCCCAGTGCTACGCCGGCTACCACACCCCCGAGCCAGGGCCGCGATACGTACGGCATTAGCGCGACCCAGTGCGCGGCAGCCTTGGCAGGCTGACTTGGGGCGTGGGGGTCGGCGTGGGCGTGGCAGTCGCGGCGGGCTGTACCGTGGTGCCAAGGGTCTTGATAATCTGGGTACTATGGTTACTGGGCGCATCGTTCAAATCGCCGTCCAGCTCCACCTTAGCCACCACATCGGTCACGCCTGCATTCACAGCCACAGTATACGGAACGGTAGCCAGAGTAGTGATAGGAGTTCCTGCCGGATAACTAGCCCCTGAGGCCAGGGTCAAAGTACTTCCAGTATCGGTGCCATCGGCCGCCGGATAGGTAAAAACGATACTGGCATTGGTAATATCGCAGGCAATAAAACTGCCACTGTCTACGTTGCTAACCGTAACCGTATAGGTGATGACATCGCCAGGCGATACCAGCGTCTTATCCTTAACCAAGGATATATTCATACGGTTACTATTGCAGCCAGCTGGCGACTGCACCGCCAGACTTGGTAGGGGCAGTACCAAAGCTGTCAAAAAACCGCCAAGCACCACCACTCGACGGGCCAATCTAAAACTTGAGCGCAAAGCCGATGAGAAAAAGCTCACGAGATCCAGGGTCCTTATATTAGTAACCCTCAGATTGTACTAAGCTACCTTATCGAATGAAGGCATTAATGTTCTAAAAAGCTTATGTTTATTCTGCAGAAACTTGGAGATAAAATTCACTAACACTGCTGACATTGAATTAAAATATTGCCAAAAAATTAAAAAGGCTTGTTATTGGCACAATACCTTGTCTTTACAGATGCAATACAAGTGATATAGTAACGAGCGGCCAAGGGCACAAGCTAGAAGGCTACGTATGGCCGAGGACCCGAAGAGGCTTCAGCGCCGGATTCAGGCGCATCAGCGTAAATTGGCAACTCTTCAACATACGATACGAGGACTGAAAATTGCCCTAAGCGACCCAGACTTACTACCCAGCAAACGGTGCTACCTCACAAAGAAGCTAACAAAAGCCAAGGAAAACCTTGCGACAACCGAATCAATGGGAGATGAACTTCCCCCTGATTAAGCCAGAATTCACTAGGCCAACCTCACTCTAGCGGGAAGACGGGTATTCTATGAGCGAAGATGTACCACGCCTTCAACGAAGAATCGGCGGGTATAAGGGTAAGATCACTTCGCTTAATCATGAAATCGAAAGACTGGGCCGCCGCCTAGCTAGTTCTGGGCTTAGTCCAAAACAAAGGGAGACTGCCCAGAGAAAGCTAACCAAGTGCAAGGATGACATTGCGAGTCTCGAGACCTCAATTAGCGAGGCACGCAACCAGCTTAAGAAACTCAAGCCAGACGCCTGACGTTACGAGGCAGACCCATGGCCGATACGCTTGGAGAACTTCGGCGAAAAGCCGCCGCCTGCAGAAGCCGAATCACGTTTCTTAATGGTGAAATACGGGGATGGGGCCGTATCATTAACAACCCCAAGACTACCCCCGGCCGCAGGGCGAGCGTCCAGTCGAAACTACTCGAGTCCAAGAAGGAGCTGAAGTCTATGAAGGAACGACTAGCGGAGCTTACGACTCAAATCAAAAAGCTGACATCGTCAGACGAGGAGGACCCCTCATAAGTAGCCCTGAGACAGTGGCCCATAACTGTCTTGCCGCCTTCGGGCGGCTTCTTTATGCCCTTGTAAGCGAAAGCCCCGCGACATGGGTGAATCCCTAGTCGCGGGGCGGCGGCTCAGTGAGCCACGGGGTGGCCGAAGACGCACCTCTCGGTCCCCGGGAAGCGGTAGCCGGGACACTTCCCGTGCAAGCCACAAACCAGTTCCCTAATGGAGCCTTCCAGGTGCTCGATCATCCGGACCGCAGAGGTCTGGACGATGTGCGGATGCGGGAGCTCCTGGGACTGTGCACCGAGATGCATCGGCTGCCCGCAGTGAATGACGGGCTCGTGAAAGTCCGGACAGCCGCAGCTCCCCACGAGTCCCTTCCGGAGGGCCTTGACGTGGTCGCCAGAGATGACCTCGACGCCGCCGGCCGGTCCTCGGTGACACTGCACGTAGTAGCAGCTTCCGCTCTCAGTTCGGACGCGAAACAACCCGTTGCGTCGGCGCGCGTCGAGCTGTTCGAGCCGTTCGTGAACCCTGAAGAGCTCGACAATCTGAGCTTCGGACATATCAACTCCCATCTGTGTGCGGATGAAGAAGGCCGATATCTATATAATATCATATTTCTGTAATAAAATCAATTTACGAAGGCTAAAACTACAAAACCCCGATTGAATCGGGGCTTTGCTAAAGGGTATGGGGGGAGGCTAGTCTTCCCAGTTAATTTTGTACTTAAATATCCAATCCTGCATCCGGTCACCCATAAGCGGCAAAATGATCGACATAACCATGTCCCGCATCCGCGCCTGGGCCGGCGTGGCATCCACCTGACGAGCCGCATTGTCGCGGCCCGTTTTGCAGATCTTCTCGGCCCGGGCCTTGCGAGCGGTCTGGTATCGCTCTACGGCTTGCTCAAATGGGTAGTCTCGCAGCATCTTCGCCAAATACATGGCGTCTTCCAGCGCGACCGAGGCGCCCTGGCCAGCGTGCGGGCTCATAGCGTGCGCGGCGTCTCCAATCAGTACTGCGCGGCCAACATGCCATGTGGGCAATGCCGGAACGTCATAGATAGGCGTCTTTATAAACATGATGGAGTGCTGGATAAATTCCTTCACCGGTGCCACCCAGCTTGCATGGCGCTTCAGGAGCATCTGCTCGAGCTGCTCATCGGTAAAGGCATCTAGCTCGGCCTTTGTGGGCTCCTTGGCTTGACCATAGGTGCTCCACCAGCCCCATTGCGGCACGCCAGACTTGGTGTTGCAGTAGCCAAACGAACCTTCGGGGCCAAACGTTAGTACGGTCTTCTTGAGGTCGCCTGAGTTATCCCAGTCGCGGTAGTTTTCATCGACGAAACCGCCGATGGCAACGTGACCGGTATATTCCGGCTTGGGTCCATTCGGCAGCATCACACTGCGAACCTGAGAGTGAATACCGTCAGCGCCGATGATGTAATCGCCGGTAGCCGTGCTGCCGTCTTCGAACTGCGCGACCACTTGATTGCCCTGCTGGGTGTAGCCGGTTAAGCGCTTTTCATACTCAAACGCGATGCCTTGGCGGTCAGCTTCGTTCAACACAAGCTCAAGCAAAGCAGACCGATGAAGAGCTACCGAGGTGTATCCATACTTCTCAACGGTACCCGAGGACGTCTCGGCCAATCGTTTACCTGTCTGGTTACGAAAATGCAGCCGCTCCAGGGGTGCCCCCTGACTCTTCAGCTTTTCGGCCAGCCCGAGCTCAGCCAAGACATTCATGCCGTTAGGGCCTAATGACATAGCGCCACCAATGGTCGTTAGCCTTGGGTAGGCCTCGTACACCGTAGCCTTAATCCCGGCCTTTTTCAGAAATAGCGCCGTTGCTGCGCCGGCGATGCCGCTGCCAATAATTATGGCCTGCTGTTCGTGAGCAGACTTGTTTGTGACCATTTGTATCCTTTACTTTTATGTATGAAATAGTTTTATGTATTGAATTAAATCACATCATCCGCTATACTGTCTAGTTATGAAAACCCTCGAACTTGTAAAGCAAGTTGTCCACCCGAGCCCGTTGGGCACACGCACTATCTTTTACCACCAGACGATCGCCGACCGTCTGGGTCTTAATGCGACTGATCACAAGTGTGTACTGTTCCTCATGGAAGAACGCAAAACGATGGGACAGCTATCGCAACTCACGGGCTTGACCCTGGGCGCCCAAACTGCCGCTATTGAACGGCTTGAACAAGCTGGATACGTACGTCGGGTACGCGACCAGACCGACCGTCGCCGCGTTTATGTGGAGATGGTACCTACAAATGTTAAAAAAATGGCCCATCTCTTTAGGCCTTTGGGTGAGGCTATCGTAAAGCTCGAAGCAACCTACTCGCCTGCCGAGCTGCGGCTTATCCATAACTATATGGAGCAGACGGCTGATATTCTGCACCAGGAGACATTAGCCCTGCGAGAATCCTTTGCTAAAACTGCAGCCACCAAGCAAGCTGCGGAGTAAGGTCTCGAGGAGGCATTATGTGCGGCTATACCCTTTCGTAAGTCAGCGACAGGTCCTGTTCCCACTCGCCGCTGTCACGTGACATTTCGCCGTAGCTAACTAATGTATTTGCTACCTTGGCCCCTTACCAAAAAGAGCCAAGGTAGGATGAAAACGTTACGGCGCAAGCGCTACTGTGGGCCGCGGATGAAGCCGAGCGATCTGACCATTGTCAAAGCCGCCGCGTTCGCTATGGTACTCGTCGGTATAGGGGCGATCCTCAAAATCTCTCACGATGGCGCGTCCGATCGTTCCGTGTCCCATAACGAGTACTACATCCGCCTCCAATCCCCTCAGCCAGGCGGCAGCCAAAGCCGCTCGCCGCTGGAGGGCCTCCACGGTTTCGGCCCCTGGTATGGTGTCGAAACCGCCAGGCCAGCGCTGCTTGATCTCAGCGTTTAACACACCTTCGGCTTCGCCCCAAAGCCGCTCATTAAGTAGTGGTGTGTGAAGGATATCTTTACGATAACCGACGACCCCAGCCACTGCTTCAGCGCTCTGAATGGCCCGCGTCAGCTCTGAACACACGATCAGGGACGGTAGAATACGATGAGCTACCAATAGCTCACCGGCTCGCCTGGCCTGATCCCAACCCTGCTCAGTTAGCACAGTATTGCGCCTGCTTCGATGACCCGTCGATAAATCGACCGTTTGACCATGACGGCCATAATACAGCTCTTGCATTTCGCCTCTTTCTAAGCCATGAACACAGCCTAGGCGGCCAATAGATATTACGCAAAGCGCCACATAGACCAAAGCGGAGACCTAAGATCGAACCATACAAAACGGGGCGCAGCACAGAGGCCGCGCCCCGGAAGCTGGAGGCTGTCAACTACTACGCCCGGCCGACAGCGAATTTAAACTTCGCCGCCAGTACTGAGGGGTCTGAGAAGTGATACCCCATACTACACCGGATTTTCAGTTGGGCATCACCGGCGATGAGGTCATCCGGGCCAACGGTCCGTGCGAAAACCATACCGTCCGGGCCAAAAGCAGGTTGCCCCGCCTTCTCCTCCTTGCTACCATCAGCGTTGGCGAAAAACCCGGCGCAATCCGCCCAGTCGACGTCGCTAGAACCCCTGAGTGTTACAGACACCACAAGGGGACTCGTAGCATCCCAGCCGTAGTTCGTGCAGTTGCGCCAGTCTGCGGCCTGGCTACTGGCAGGCTTCGCCTCGCAAGAGATCGTTGCACCCCTGAAATTAGAAGCCTCCACCTCATTTACCTTCTCATGATCTGGACCCTCCTGAAGCCAGATGATGGCGGTAATGCCCGCCGCGATCAGAATGGCTACGACCACTACGGCGAGGATCGTCATGGAATAGTCCCAAGGTTTACCACCGCCTCCACCCACTCCGCCCGGAAGGTGTGAAGGGCCTTGGCCGGCGCCGTAGCCGTAGGATCCAGGCGAGAAGCCATAACCTCCGCCGCCGGCCCCATAAGGACCGCTGGAGCCGCCAGAGCCGTAAACAGGCATCTTATCTACCTCACAATCTGAAGGTGCGACAATCCACTACAAAGATGAGGTTATATGAGCTTTTTGTCAACCCTAACTAAACTGGCTCAAATGCAAAAAGAAAAGTCCCAGAAATACATTCTGGAACTTTTCTTATCCGGAATAAATTGTATCAGACCATGGTGCGCGAGAGAGGACTTGAACCTCCACGGCCTTGCGACCACTAGTACCTGAAACTAGCGTGTATACCATTTCACCACTCGCGCAGGTGATAACTTGGTTAGATTAGCACATATTAGCGCTTTATATCAACCCACCGGCGCTTGATGGTCCAGCGCTCCACACCGTAAAAACGATCGCTCGGTACTACCAGTCGGCCGGGCGTAATGCCATCGGCATCGGCGCTAACGGCGTACTGATAGCCGGTTTGATAGAGAACGGCGGCCGGGGCGTCGGCATTCCAGGCCTTAAGGAAGGCGGTGTATTTGGCTTCGCGCAGAGCCGGATCAGTTTTGATGCGGCCAGCCTCCAACGCCTTATCAGCATCGGCCGAAGCGTAACCCGACAGGTTGACTCCTGGATCCTGCGCCTGGCTGGAGTGCCAGAACGAGTAAACATCGGGATCAGGGCCAACGTTAATGCCATAGAGCAGCATTTGGAAATTACGCGGGCGCATGTACGTTTGCTGGAGGGTAGTGGCATCGGTAGCAGTAAGCGCGACCTGCACGCCAAGGGTCGCCAGCTGACGTTTAATTTCCTGGGCGGCGCGTTCTAGCTCGCCGCCGGACTGCGTAACTAAGTTGAGCTTGAGCGGCTTGCTGGCGGTCCAACCATCAGCTGCCAGGGCCTGCTTAGCGGCAGCTATGTTAAGCTTGGCGGGCGCCGAAGCGTTGGTGTACCCAGTCTGACCGGGCAAGATTGGCTGAGTTACCACCACACCCTGGCCGTCGGTGGCCTGATCAAGGATTTTCGGACGATTGAGCGCCTGGGTAAGGATACCCCGGAGTGTTTTATCAGCCAGCGGGCCATCAGTGGTATGAAAGAACAATACCGCCTCCTCGGGCAAAGTAAAGTTGTAGTCGGTCAGGCCGGCCAGCTGATTGCGATGGCCAAGCTGCTCCGGTCGGATACGTCCAGGCGAGATCACTTGGTGTTGCGCATAGGCATCTAGGGCTTGGTCATCATTGTCATAGAGACGAAAGGTAAATTCGTCGAGCTTAGGCCGGCCGCCATAATAGCGGGAGTTGGCTGCCAGTGTGATCTCATGGGCGGCTGGCGCGAAGGTCTTAACCATGAAGGGGCCGGTGCCAATGGGATGATGATTAAAGTCGGCTTCTCGCAGCTGTGACGGATCGATCGACTCTAGCAGGTGGCGCGGCACGATTTCGAGCGTAGTGGAGTCCATAAATGAGGCCAGAGGTGCTGGTAGCGTAAACACCACCACATTATCGCCGCGCGTCTCCACCTTCACCCCCTGCCAGCTGGAAGCCAGTGGCGAGCGCGAATCTGGATTTTGGATGGCAGTCAGCGTAAAAGCCACGTCGGCCGCAGTAAACGGCACACCGTCCTGCCACTTTACTCCAGGGCGGAGATAAAAGGTGTAGGTGCGGCCGTCCGACGATACTTCCCAGCGCTCGGCCAGATCTGGCACTACTTGGCGCTGATTATTAAACCGGGTAAGGCCGCTAAAGATCAGTCGATTGACATCATCAGATAATTCTGACTCCGGCAGTACCGGGTTAAGCGTGGTTACCGTGCCCACAGCTGCCTCGCTATAGGTGCCACCAGTCACAGGCACTGCCACCTGGGCGGCCCGATTAAGCAGATTGATCTGCTGCGTTAGGCCCACAAAGCCCACCGCCAAAACGCCGAACCAGCCCAGCAAAAAGCGCCGGACCACCCCTAACTGGTGCCACTTGCCCCAAATATGCCGATCAATGTAGTTGCCCGCCCATTTGCGCAGAGTGCGCGTGTCTCGCCTGAGGCGCCGCAACGCCCGCCGGTAGCGGAAACGAAGATAATTAAACATTACTTCTTGGAGAGAATACTCAAAATTACGCTTAGTACAAAAATTACCGCCAATACAATGGTGGCATTAAAAACTACGGCCTCAGCGCCACGCTTGGAGCGGTAAAAGTTTGAATCGCCACCAAAAGAGGCTCCCAGGCTCTGGCCGCGAGTTTGGATCAGTACCGTCAGCACCATGAGTAGGGCCGAGATGACCGTAACAATATTAAAGAGATTTTTCACGCTTAGACTCCAGCAAATCAGTCAGTAGATAGTTGACCACCCAGATGATAATAGCTGCCACCACGGCTGTCCAGAATGATCGCAAATGGAAGCTGGGATAGAACACGGTCACGAGATAAAGCATGAAAGCATTCACGATCAACGTAAAGAGGCCTAGGGTAAGCAGAATGGCTGGTAACGAGAGCAAAATAATAAGCGGCCGAATAACGGCGTTAACCAGCGAAAAGATTAACGCAGCTGCAATCAGCACGCCGACCTCGTTATTATAGTTGATGCTGCCGCTCATGAGTTCGGCTGCGGCCCAGAGGCCGAGGAAGTTGACGAGCCAGCGCAAGATGAATTTGCGAATCATAACCCGCTCATCTTAGCACATGTGTGGTAATTTGGCACGAGCTAGACAGTTGACGCTGACCCAGGGCGATCCTACACTAGCACGGTAGTTGCTTGACCCAGAGTCAAAGGAGCCTTTGATGTCAGGTAGGTCATGGTGGCACCGTCTTCTGGACCCCACGCCAATGACGCCACCTGGTCCTTTTCCGGCTACTCAGACGGGACGACAGCTCTACGAAGATTATCGCGCTACCGCCCCGCTGCACGATACGCATCATCACGTCGTCTACCTGGAGCCGGGTGATGTCATCACCAGCATTTATGAGGCCTCGCCCTCACCGAAGAATCCTGGCCAGCTAGAGCTGTTTCCGTTTGGGCCCGAGCCAGGCACGAGCACGGCACGGGTCACTCAGGCGGGCTATCTCATTCTCTGTCCCCGTGCACTTGATCCAGGTACGTTCGACTGCCTGATCGAGCATCACCTAGGCTGGCACTGGAGCTGGAATACGCGCAATCTCCGCGCCGTACTCATGAATGGCGAGCGCCTCGACTGGATTGAGGTGCCGGCAATGGTGTAGCAGGATGCCCCTAGTGCCTTGGCGCTAGGGGCTTTACGCTTCCTGAATAGCCATGTCATCAGTCGCGGCTTCGGACGGCTCTGGAGCCGCAGATTCAGCAGCCGCTGGCGGCGCGCCTTGGCCTAGAGCTTCACGAATAGCCTGAGCTTTGGCTGCGCCCACGGCTGCCGCCAGCTCCTCGGCCGAAGCCAGCCGTACCCCACGCACCGAGCCAAACCGCCGAATCAGCTCCTTGCGCGTAGCTGGCCCTACACCGGGAATATCATCGAGCAGGCTGCGCGTTTGGCGCTTGCCACGCAGAAGGCTCTGATACGTAATAGCAAAACGATGAGCTTCATCGCGGACACGTTGCAAAAGCTGCAATACATACGAGCTAGCTGGCAAGAGGAGGCTCTCATAGTCGGCTCCGGTAACGACCCAGGCCTCACCCTCGTGGCGACCGGATGATATCGGCCGATCGGCCGGGCGGCGGCGAATGAGTTCCTCTTCGCGTTTGGCCAAGCCGACGGCCGGAATGCTCAACCCCAGCTCGTCCAGCACACCAAGCGCGGCCGCGAGCTGTGGCTGTCCCCCGTCAATTAGCAAGAGATCAGGCTTACCCCAAGCGGTCAGATTCTTGGCGCTAAACCGGCGCGAAATCACCTCGCGCATGTGCCCCACATCGTCGTTGCCTTTGAGCCGCATGCTAAAGCGCCGGTACTCATCCCGGTTTGGCACACCATCAGTAAACACAACCATACTGGCCACGTTATCTACGCCGCCCAGATGCGAAATGTCGTAGGCCTCAATACGGCGCGGCGGCTCAGGCAGACCGAGCCGTTCGGCCAGCCCCACCAGCGCCTGATCGCGTGTCAGGTCAAACGCTTCTCGATCGCCAAACACCATTTGCTTGCCAAACGACCGCAGGTCATGCAACTGATCCCGCAGATGCGCCGCTTGCTCAAATTGTTTGCGTCTGGCGGCAGTCTGCATATCCTTTTCGATCGCTGTCATAAGCTTGGTCTGCTCGCCGCGCAGATACATTTCCAGCCGCCGTATAGTTCGTCGATACTCAGTCGCCGTAATCGCTCCCGCCTCTGGCCCCGGGCATAAGCCCAAGTGGTACTGCAAGCAGCCCCGCTTAGGCCAATTAGCATGCGTTACATAGGGAAATACCTTGCGTAGCATCCGCATTGCCCGCCGCAGAGCATCAGTCGACGTAAACGGCCCATAATAGTGCGCTTTATCATCCATGGGTCGCCGCACATAGCTCACTACCGGAAAATCATCAGCCGAGATCTTCACGTACAGCCAGTTTTTGTCATCTTTTAGGTCAATGTTGTATTTGGGCTTGTAGCGCTTGATGAATTCGCTCTCCAAAAAGAGCGCCTCCACCTCGCTGCCTACGGTAATCCATTCAGTATCGGCAATATCAGCCACCAGCAGCTGGGTCTTGGGGTCACGGTGCTTGTTCTGAAAGTAGCTCATCACCCGGTTCTTGAGCACCGCTGCTTTGCCAATGTAAATAATTTTATGACCCGCATCACGGTGGAAATACACACCTGGCTCAGCAGGCAGGTTCTTGAGTTTGGCACGTAGGGCTTCGGTCATGAGTATAATTATAAATGACCCGTCTAGACCCAGGGAGTGATCATGGAAAAACGGGGCAAAAAACGTACCGGTGATAAGAAAAAGCGGGGTCGCAAGATAGACCTGTACTACTTGCGCATCTGCCCTCAATGCGAATCACGCGGCCTTAAGGGCGGTTGCCCTGGCTGCGGACGCCACTGGCGCTGTCCGGGGCGGCGCTGGCGCCAGGCTTGATAGAACAAATTAGGTACGGTATAAAGTAGCTGGTTCTTCCCTGCCAAGAGAGGCTACCATGAGTCGTAAGCAGTCCCCCAGCCCCGGAGATGCCGAGCCAGTCCTAGACTTCTCAAGCAATCCGGCGGCGCCTCACACCTGCAAGTGGGGCCGGCCAGAAACGAGCTATCGTCGCCTAACGCCAGACGGGCCGCTGGTTGAGTTTCGGGTCAAGAAGTGCAAGATACCTAAGTGTACCCAGGTGCTTCCGGTGGTCAAGCGGTCTCGGCGAGAGCGGAGGCAAGCCTAATGTCTGGACGCCTGGGTCAGATCTTGGCTCGAAAAGGCTGGCGGCGCTGCCGTTACTGCGGCACTCACCTTTCAGGAAACCCCTGCCGCAGCTGCCACGCCTGGATCGCATCGCCGGAGTCCAAGCAACCCAAGCGCGAGCGCCCAGCACCGGTAGCCATCTGCTGCCGCAAACCCAAAGTTAAGCACGGTATCTGTACCCGTTGCGGTGCCAGTTTTGGCGCCTAACAGATCGGCCGCTCCTGAGTTTCAGGAGCGGCCTTCACTGTTTTTAGCGAGCTTACGCCGCCTCGGTCTCGTCGTTGTCCTCATTTTGGCCCTTACCACGGCTCACACCGCCTTCATGGCCTGCCTGCTGGACGTCTTTCTTGTCGCGGTTGGCAAAGTTGCCGGGATTGTTTTCCTTGCCCTGCTGTCGGC
>JARIHM010000031.1 GCA_029288275.1 Candidatus Saccharimonadota bacterium
TCAGAATGCTTACTGGTAAACACTGTCTAACAAGGTTAGAATATTATCCGATTTGCCCATGTGACAAATAGCACCAAAAATCAGGTCAAGGGCAACAAACTCAACACCTAGGCGGATAAGGCCATGGCAAAAAATCCGACACCTAAGCTCACACGTGAGCTTACATCAGTCATAGCTACCTTTAAGAGAAAAAAGCGCGAGAAAATCCGCGACCTTAAAGACCGTCGAACTGCGATTCGCAAGGATCCTAATCAATCGTCTGAGGCCCGCCGGCTCAAGCGAGAGCTTATCGGCCTCTACGGCAGAGCAATTGAAAAAGTTAGTAGCTTTGATCGGGACTTAGCTCGTGCCAAGAAGGCTTACTACAACCATGAGCTATCCGAGCAAGCACTGCACGCGCTTGTTATCCAGCTCTTGGCATCGATCGAAGAAGTTAATCCAAGGCGTTAAAGGCCATGCGTTAGACATCGTCGCGGCCAATCGAGAGAATCGAGATAAGACTTGTAAATATTGTCCGACAAAGCTAGAATTCAATGCGGTTTGTCTATCAGACAAACCGTACCCTACGGATCGAGAAGGATCAGCATGAGTTCGCCGAAACCTATCCGTAAGCTGCTTGGAGAATGGAGACGACTCAGGAAAGATGCTTTCAACACAGGAGGGAAGGCACAGGAGCTGGCCAGAGCTCATCATGATGCGATCGTTGCCGGCCGCAAGCAAGGCGAGGCTGCTCATCGTGAAGCGATCCATCAAGGCATAGCCGCTCTTAGGGCAGCGCTCAAGAAGTAGCTTTTGCCGGTGCTAGCATGTGCTAGCACCGGTTTTTTTGATTTAAACAGCACATAGACCATCTCGTCGCTTGTAATAAATGTTCAACACCTCTAGAATATGATGCGATTTGCCCGCCCTGGGCGAATAGTACTCAAGACAAGGAACGTCATGTGCGAGCCGCCGCTTCCTTCGCAGATTCAAGCCGAAGTGAAAGCTTTTAACCAGGAAAAGCGCAGGGCCTTACAGCTCGTTGAGCTGAACAAAAAGCTCGGTCACCTATCCAGAGACAGCAGCTTGCCCAAACACCTCAATGTGATGAGCCAGGATGCATACAAGCTAATCCGAGGCTATCGAACCGGCTACTATGGCAATGACCAAGTAGATTGGGTGTGCAGACAAATGAGGACACATACCGAAGCGGTGCAGGCGCTGATCCGGACGATGGAAGCGGGCGGCCCCTGGGACTAGAGAGGCCCTAATGGCTAAGCAAAAGGACTGGGTCGATCAGCGCGTCGAAGAATGGCGAAGCCGCTATCAGGACGCGGTATTAAGGTACCAACGCACCGAGTGGCTTTCCGATAAGCAAAAGCGGCGCCTGATTAACGAGCTCAATCGGGCCAACCGGAAGGTTGATGCCGAAGTTCGTAAGTATCGCAAGGCGAAAATCACGAGTAGCCAGCTTGATGAGTACTTAAACTCCAAGATTGGCGCATTATCGCCATAGAGCGATGAGGTCTGCAATCCCGCAACCCAGACAGAAAGTCAGGTTCATGCCCCATTACAAAACCGATGGTGTCACCGTTAAACAGCTCGAGCGGTACTGGCAGCAAATCAAGAAAGCCTCTAAACAGGTGCCCAAACCCAAGCGGACGCTTGCCGCTAAGCTACGCGGCAAGGACAAACTACCCAAGGGCGGTCGCCAAGTTCGGCAGCAGGCGAATGCTGCGGTCACCAACTACCTGGCCGAACAGGTCGCTCAGCATGATAGCTTGATCGCAGCCGCCAAGCGTAACAATGATGGCGGTGTCGGCTACCGCGCTGCGCTCGTGGCGGCCATTAAGGCTTGCGGATAACCGACTAAAGGGGATTTTAAGGTGGCTGTTTCAGCCAAAAAGCTCTGCGCCGAGTGGAGGCGTAACGTAAAAACTGCTCGGGGTAAGATTAGCACCCTGCCGCGAGGCGAAAGGCGCACCGCATTCCGAGTAGCGCTCGGCCTCGTTCATAGGCGCTTTCTCGAAAGCGAGCATAATTGGAAAAAGGGCAAAACTCCTGAGGAGCACTTCAAGACCCACCTTGCGGACAGTCTTGCACGGCTCAAACAGTTCATTCGTGAGGTAGACCGATAGCCTTACCTTCGCCGATGCCGGCTTCTGCTGGCATCGGCGTTTACTTTTTTGCGAGTTAGCCGTTGCGCATACCCGAATATCTTCGTTATAATCTGGCGGGTTTAGGCTTTGTTGAGGCTTGGAATGAGGGGATTATGCCACAGCAGAAGTTATTGAGACTTACTGCCACCCATCAGCGGCTCCTGCGCCAGTGGGGCCAAGGGTATAAAGAGAAAGCCACTTCATACAAGATGCAGGTCAAGGGGTTGGCTCCTCATCTCTCAAAGAGAGAAGCTCGCCAGCTCCTAGCCACGCTCATGAGCGACCTCAGGAAGCGCAATAATGGCATTCGCGAGGCTGTCGTGGAGTACCAATATGGCCAGCTTAGCGCTGGCGGCCTCACATTTATTCTGCAGAATAACGTAAGCAGCCTCGGACCATAAGCCAAGGCGGCCCTTGTCGGCGCTGGTGATTGCTAGCGCCGATATTTTAATTTTGGCTTTTCAAAGCCATGATCCGACTTTATAATACGTATGCTCCTTATAATCCCAAACCGAGGAAGAGTATGTGTCTGACTAAGCCCGCCCAGCCGTTAACGCCCGAGTTAACCAGACTCCTAGCTCGATGGGAGACAGCCACCGCAGCCGTAGAACGGAGCATTCGCGCCAGCCTCCGAAGGGCCGAGCATCAAGCAAAAGGTCGCCCTCATCTGAAACGTCAGCTTGAGGAACGTCGCACTAAGGTGCAGAAGCGTATTGATGCACTTAAGGAAATCAGGGGAGCGCTCAACGGCCGTAAATCAGTCTATCTCCAAGGCACGATAAACGAAGCGGCGTTTCGTGAAGAGATTCTCGAGGCTTTGGCTACGATCACACTCCATAACCAAGAATCGAGCTGAGTCCGCCCGCGGTGGCACCTGGCGCCAGCGTTTTGCTGGCGCCTCTTTTTTTGCCTACGCGTTAATCAAGCCAGGCCAATTCGGCCTCGCCAATGAGCACAGTATCACCGTCGCGGGCACCCTGACGGCGCAGTTCGCGCGCCACGCCGGTTTTGCGCAGAATGTCGCGCAGGCGTTCAATAGCGTCATCTTGGTCGAAGTTGGTGCGGCGCGCAAAGCCCTCAATGCGTTCACCGGTGACTCGGTAAACGCCATCAGACTCGATTTCGACGCGCCATAGATCGGGCAGATCAGTGGTGTCGATGACCGGCGTAGCGACCTCGGCGGCCGCAGCTTCGCGCTCGGCCCGAACCGCTTTGACGCGGGCTACTACTTGATCGAGCAGCGGCTCTAGCCCTCGATGCGCCTGGGCCGAGATGGCTAAAACTTCCGGTACACCGGCCTGGCGAAGGGCGGTTGTAGCCGCCACTACTTGCTCTGGCTCAACGGTGTCGATCTTGCTTAGCGCCACCACCTGCGGCCGCGTCGACAGATCCACCTGATAATGCGCCAGCTCATGCTGAATAATCCGGTAATCACGCACCACATCATCGGACGCCGCATCAATGAGGTGCACGGTCATAGCCGTTCGCTCAACGTGGCGCAAGAATTCATCGCCCAAACCTTTACCGATGCTCGCCCCCTCAATGAGGCCAGGAATATCGGCCGCCATAAAGGTGAAGGCGCGGTGATCAACCACTCCTAGGTTCGGTACTAGGGTGGTAAAGGCGTAGTCGGCAATCTCCGGCTTAGCGTTAGAGATGACCGACAGCAGCGTCGACTTGCCGGCGTTAGGCAAGCCCACCAGGCCAACATCGGCCACGAGCTTAAGCTCCAAGCGCACTTTGTGGCGCTCACCAGGCTCTCCTAGTTCGGCTGTACGCGGTGTTTGGCGCACGCTAGAGGTAAAGTGTGCGTTACCAAAGCCGCCGCGGCCGCCGCGTGCCAGCACCGTTTCCTGCCCGTCCGCGGCCAGATCGGCCAAGAGCGTATCGCCATCCCATACCTGCGTTCCCTGTGGCACTTTCACTACCACATCAGCGCCGTTGCGACCATGGCGCTGATTCTCGCCACCCATCTGGCCGTCTTCGGCCGCGATTAATCGGGCTGTGCGATATGAGGCTAGAGTGTTGGCATTGTGGTCAACCCGAAAAATAACGTTGCCGCCACGGCCGCCGTCTCCGCCATCGGGACCGCCTTTGGCTCGGTATTTCTCATGTCGAAAGGAAGACCGGCCATCACCGCCCTTCCCCGCGCGAATTTCAATAGTGGCGGTATCAGCAAACATCGCAGCCATTATACCATGAGTTTGACCAATGCAATGCTGTGTGTCATGATAAGCGTCCTTGGGGCTGTACCTACACTCGGGAGGAGTCATGACTCCTGTCTCTTAT